>CAJMQA010000303.1 GCA_905215395.1 uncultured bacterium
AATAAGTCGTAGATGCCGAATCAGTCGTAAACTCATGAACCGGATTCCGGACTGCTGTCTTTTCAACCACTTCTCCGGTCCTGCCATTGGTAAAAGTCCAGTCAAATACGCAATTATTTCCCGTGGTTGTGTTCTGTAATTCCAAAGCTACAGGTGTACACTCCCAATCATGCATCAGCGCAAACGAAACCCTGGGGGCAGAATACACAGTAATAGTAGTGTCGTAATGCAAAGTATCGCACATATTGCTGACAGTAAAACGGGTAACATAAGTCGTATCCCAACTGCCTGACGGATACAATTTAGGCACTATCGGCATCAGGGAATCGGTCAACGTCCCATCCCCGTAATCCCAATGAAAAGAGAGATAATTATGATTGCTCCGGTAAGTAGCCGAATCTATGGAAATCCTGATCTCAAAAGGAGCACATCCCTTCAGGGTATCCACATCAAAAAAGGGTTGCGGAGGTAAATTCAATATTTCAATGCGTTTTACCTCAGAAGTATCCTTACATCCATATACTGTTTCTGCCATACAAATAACATCCTGGAAACCGGAATTCTGATATTTATGCACCTGCTGATTATCAGATTTCGCATTCGGACTTCCATCGCCGAAATTCCATTCAAATGTATTTCCTTCTGCCTGATCCGGAGTAAAGAGCACATCTGAAAAAATACAATTCATTGCAGCTACGGAAAAACCTGTCTCAGGCAAAGGGTGCACCGTGAGTACTGTAGAATCGGCATTCCGGCAACTGTGATTGTCTGTATAAAAATACTTCAGCTCGAAATCCCCCGGCTCTGTAGCCGGAAAGGCATGCCCCGTCAATACAACACCTTTATGTTCCCAATGGCCCCGGTTGGGCAGCCATTGGGCATGAACAGCAGAATCCTGTCCCACTAACATCAACGGAGCATCATTCAAACACATCTCCGGCTTGTCACCGGCTTCCACAAAAGGCAATGGCCATACCCTCATATTCAGGGTATCACGATCCGTACAACTCAGATGCCGGTAAGTATATACCAGTTCTATATCTTTCTGTACATAAGGCTCAAAAGCAGGATTAAAATAATAATTTTTCCCTTCTTTATACAAGACCTTACCAGCCTCAGGCAAAGACGGATCTTTCAGCGTCCACATACCGCCTGCCGGAGTTGCTGCCAATAAACGGGGAACTGACAGTTCGCATATTTCTTCATCCGGCAACAATGGCTCGATGGGAATAAACTTATCCACCTGTACCCGGAATTCCACTGTTCCTGCCGTCTGGCACCTGTTTTTACAAACCACCTGCACCTTATAGTCACAGGTATTGAAATCAATATCCGGATAAACAGAAGTCAGGGTGGTTCCGTTTTTCAGCACATAACCCTCGGATGCATAAACCGGGACAGGGGTTATCGTCCAATTAGCCTCCCTTACTTCATCATTATGGTCATCAATATGAATACGGTCTTTACCTACAAAATGGAATACTTCACATTCATTTGCAATATCCTGAATCTGAATTTCCGGGACTGCATATGTTTTTATCCGGAAAAGAGAATCATCGGCATTACAACCATTGGAAACATGCAGATTTATCTCATAAAATCCCTGATCTGTCAATCTTATCTGCGGGGATTCAGCATGCTCATCTCCGGACACAAACTGATAATCTCCGGCCGAACTGATTGTCCAGGTATATTCCAAAGAATCCCCGAGAGAGTTATTCTGCAATAAAATCTCAAAAGGCCGGGGGTCATTGACACAACCGGCAGAATCTTTGCCTACTGTAAATACAGATTTCAAATCAGCCGATATTACATCGATCTCATTTTCCAGCTCCAGCTTCCCTCCGTCGGCACATTTGGTATAAGCTGTCAGTTTGATGGTATAACGGGCATTATCCTGAAACAATATCCGGGGATACTCTGCTGTACTTCCATATCCGTCCACCCAGGAATACCCGGTTGCAGGTTCAATGCTCCATTCCGGTACTACAACTGCATTGTTCAGATCTTTATAACGGATATAATGACTCATATCAACAGGTTGGCCATCACCGGCACACACCCGTTTCATCCGGTCTGTAAATTCAATTTCAGGAATTCCCCTCACTACAATCTGAAATTCTTTTTCTATGGGCGGATTACAGGTACTATAAGTCACCACTTTCACCCGGTAATTTCCAGAAGCCATAAATCTCAGCTGAGGCTCAGGGTCAACCGGAGTTGTTCCGTTAAAAAACTCACCTCCTCCCGGAACACCTTCCGCAATGCTCCATTCCCATCTTAAGCTACCCGCTTCCTCTGTCATTGTGTTGGTAAATTTTACAATATCACCTTCGCAAATTTCAGTCTGCAGGGGAGTTGCCGGAAGAGGATTTTGTAACACAATATCCCCATATACGACAGGGTCGTAAACCCAAAACTCTTTTTCTGCCACCGGATCTGTTTCCGGACATCCGGCATGCTTCAATCTGACACCTACCCGGTATTTCCCCGGACGCCGGAAATGAATAAGAGGATGAAGTGAGGTTAAACCCGCAATCTGGTCTGCTTCATAATCACCTGCCTGATCCATTCCATCTACCCGTCTGATGATCCATTCCTGTACCTCAGGCAAATTATTATACCATTCATAATGCACCCAAGGTTCTGCTATCGTAATCAATCCCGGACAGAAGGCAGAATCTTTAAAGGTTACCATAGGATTTTTACGAATAGTGATTTCTACGGGAGCAGCAATCAAAGTATCACAATACGACCGCACCTCCCCCGTCATATAATAAGTTCCCCACCTTCCAAAAGAGACCTGTACCCGGGATGAGGTTGAATCCTCCCCAATAAATGTACTCCCACCAGAGGGAAAAACGGACCATTTGTAGCGTAAAAAGTTTTCCGGATCGGATGCCCGGTTATCAAACACAATGGTCTTACCCTCACAAACCTCTGTTTTTCCCACCGTAATTTTAGAGGTCAATGCCGATAATCTTACCCTGAGATCACCTTCTTCACTGGTATTAGCCTGCGGATCGTTACAATGCCCACCTGACACTTTCACTTTCACATGATAGGCACCGGATTCCCGGAAATGTACAAAAGGATAAACACTCTGTGCTGTGGTTCCATTCAGGAAGTCTACAGTATTCGGGGTAAACGTCCAGATAATCTTCTGTTCGCTGTTAAAAAAATCACAACTGAAATAATCGCTCATATCCAAAATATCCCGGGGACATACCTCCGCCGGTAAAATCAGGTGATTGATCGTAGGGTCTTTCCTGACCCTTACCCTGAATTGTACACTTTTCTGACTACAATATCCCATTAAAGTATTCCGAACCAGAAAATCGCCATAACCGTCAAATCTGATCTTCGGAGAAGAAGAAGAGGCTGAACCGCTGACGTAGGTTACTGACCAGTTCTGGTCAAATTTACGCGTATCATCCGGTTCTATGCTCCACAAATATTTCAGATTTTCACCTGTCGATTTATTTAAAAAAGCTATTTCTTCACCATCACAAATATAAATTACTGTATCTCCGGTCACCGGGACAGAAGGTTCCACATCTGCATTTATCCGGGGATCATTGACTTTCAATTTCCGGGTTACCGACCAGGTTGCCGGGTCACCACAATTTACACCATTTACTTTTAATCCTTCTACTTGCACCTGTATGTCATAGGTCCTACCTGCAGCCAAAACAACGCGGGGATACGGGGTGTCAGGTCCATATCCGGGATCATAGCTGACTCCATCAGCCGGAGTTATAGTCCACTGAGCCTTTTCAGCATTTCCATGCCAGTCGTAAACCACAAAATTACTCATATCCATACGTAAGCCTGTCTCTGACTGAGGACAAAGAGAATCATAGACCTGTAAAGCAAAATCTGTTATTTCAGGCGACTGCCTGACCACAATGGTCGTATCTTTCAGAGAAGCGGAACAGGAATTTTCCATCAATAACCGAACCTGATAAATGCCTGGCCGGGTGACCGTATAAGTATAATCCTGCTGATCATGGGATAACTTCTGCACAATCCCGTTAACACTCCACGTACAATTTTGAATGGACTCCCCAGTGGAAAGATTCTTAAAAAACACATTTACCGGACTCCCCGAAAAACAGAGTGTATCCTGATCTACAGCAAAATCGGCAGTGACATGCTGAATCACCTTAATGACTTTGATGACCGTATCATTGGCACAACCATACTGTCCAACTCGGGCAATCAGGGTCACCTCATATTCCCCGGGTCTGTCATATGGACGGACAGTGGGATTTGAACCGGAATAGCTCCCCTGTCCCTCCAATTTCCAAAGATAAT
>CAJMQA010000304.1 GCA_905215395.1 uncultured bacterium
GGATCTATGGGCAGATAGTCCGCTGGGGAGGCGTAAAGGTCCGAGGAAATTAGCGCATTGGGTGGATATGAATGCTTTTTCGGATGGTTCACACCCTGTATATTTGCTGTCAGACGAAGGGACTGTACAATTGAATCCGGATGATTTCAGTTACGATCCTTTGAATGAATTCAGGTATCAATTCGGAAAATGGAATCCGGACTTTGTTCCTACCGACCTGAAGGGTACTTATTCCAACGGTTGGCGGTTATGTACCGGTCCCAACGGAATTTATGCGAAAGAAGACATGATGTTCGGAGCTGTCTATGGAAATCCTTTGAACAAACTGGACGGAGAAAGTGAGTCTTTCGGTGTGGCTCCGGCTGTCGGATTATCGGCTTATCCGTATGCATACAATCCTGCAGTGGTTTTCTATGATACGACAAACCTACGGTTTGTACAGCTGAAATCTGATTTGCAGGGAATGCGTATGCCGACGGCTGAGGAAATAGCTTTTCCTTTCCGGACCGGGAGAAAATTTGTGTATATGACCGGAACTCTTCATGATGTTGACGGTGAGGTATTTACTATTCTGAAAGATGATGCCGGTAAATTTTGGTTATATGGTATGAAGGTAAGTGGTAATTTTATGGTGAAACAGATCAAAGATCACTACCAACCACTGGAAATTCCGGGTATTGAGAATGCTACGGCTTTCGCTATTCACCCCATATTGTATTATCTGTTTTATGCCGTGGGGAACGAAATCCATCAATATGATATGACTTCCAGAAGACACCGGGTATTGCCGATTGACTTCGGGGAAGAAGGAATATTGAAACAATTACCTGGCGAAGAAATATCTATGTTGAAGTTTAACATATTTGTGTTGAGTCACTATTCCAAACCTGCAGGTAGTGAGTCTATGCAGTACCGTCTGATTGTCGGTAGTGAAAAAACGGTGAGTTCCGATGAACCCGGAGGACAGGTCAGGATGCTGGAAATACCGGCTACAATGGAAAATCCGGCGACCGTTTATCGGTCTTACAGTGGTTTTGGAAAAGTTAAAGATGTGTTGTATCGCGAAAGAAAATAATTGTTGTGTGATGAGAATCTGTTTATTATTGATAGTATGCCTGTGTTTTACCGGAGCTAGAGCACAGAGCCGTTCGATTGAATTCCGGGAAGGGAAGTGGGATCAGATCCTGAAGATGGCGAAGAAAGAAAAGAAAATGGTTTTTGTAGATTGCTACACTTCCTGGTGCGGTCCGTGTAAAATGCTGGCGAAGAATGTCTTTACGCAAGATCAGGTGGCTGATTTCTATAACAGCAAGTTTGTGTGTGTGAAAATAGATATGGAAAAAGGAGAAGGACCGGAGCTGGCGAAACGGTATGAAGTAAGTGCTTTTCCTACCTTATTATATATCGATGAGAAAGGTGAGCTGAAGCATTGTGTGACCGGGTATATGGCACCGGAAGCATTGATAAAGAACGGGGAAACGGCTTTGGGAGGCGAGGAGACCCTGGAAGATCTGAAGACACAATATGAAAATGGTAAACGGGATGAAGCATTTGTGAAACAATATTTGGAGGTATTGTTTAAAGCATGCCGTCCGAAGTTGCAGAAGGAAGTTGCTACTGAATATATCAATGGCTTGGATGACCGGAGATTTTATACCCGTGAGACCTGGGAGATTATTATCAGGCATTTGTCGGATCCGCTTTCTCCGATTTTAAAAAAGGTGATGAAAACCAAGTACCGGTTTTGTGATTTCGTAGCCAGAGATACGGTAGACTTGTTTTTGGATTACACCCTGAAGAGTGCTGTCTCGGGATTTGTATGGAGAGATTTTAAGAAAAACGGTTTTGATCGTCAGAGGTATGATGAATTGTTGAATTATCTGTTTACTGTAGATCTTCCGAAAGTTCCGCAATACGTGGCTTCGATGTATGCTGTGGAAAAGATTGTGGAAGGGGATATCCGGGGAATGCTGGATGAGATGCACCGTTCGATCGGTTACGGAATTTTTTACAATTTTGAGGCGAAACTGGATTTTATCAGGAGTTTTTTACGCCGAGTGGAAGAATGTGGCGACAAAACGCTGGTAAAAGAGGCCGACGATTGGGTGGCAGCATTGATTGATAGCTACGACAGCGGATATTATAAATCTGAATATATGCGTGTGAGGGCGAGGATACTCAGAGTGATGGGGGATACTGGGAAGGCCGATGAATTGGAGAGGGAAGCACCCAAAGTGAGAATGAAGAATTAGTATGTTTACGCATATAACTCAAATCCTGATCAAAGGTTGCCGGAATGTTAAATAAAAATAAATCAGGTACTTTGCCTGTTAGTAACTTTTTTCGGTAAATATTTTTGAAATCCCTTATCCCGCCTGATTTCTCCAGAATCAGGCGGGATTGTTTTTCCTCTTTTACTTTTCCTTTTTTATGCCTGACAAGGACAGGACAGTTCCGGTAACTTTCTGACAATCTTGCCTTTTTTACAAAAAAAAGAAAGGAACATTTGGTAGTTACTAAAAATGAATGTACATTTGCACTCCATTTTGGAGAAAAGTATAATAAATTTAAAGAGTACTTGTAAAATGCCTACTATTCAACAGTTAGTAAGAAAAGGAAGAGTAAAGATCGAGGACAAGAGTAAAGCTCCTGCTTTGGATTCTTGCCCGCAGAGAAGAGGAGTTTGTGTACGTGTTTACACCACCACTCCGAAAAAACCGAACTCAGCAATGAGAAAGGTTGCACGTGTTAGATTGACCAACGGAAAAGAGGTGAACGCCTATATTCCGGGAGAAGGCCACAACCTGCAGGAACACTCAATCGTGTTGATCCGCGGCGGTCGTGTAAAAGACCTTCCGGGTGTACGTTATCACCTGGTTCGTGGAACTTTGGATGCTGCCGGTGTTGCCGGACGCGGACAGGGCCGTTCTAAATATGGCACGAAAAGACCGAAACCGGGTCAAGCTGCAGCTGCTCCGGCTAAAGGTAAGAAAAAGTAAAAATTAGTGATTAACAGGAATTGTGTTTATGAAGCGTTCCCGGAAAACAGTTGAGTAAATGGTTGTGAAACCGTTGAAGACCAAAAGGGCAGCTTGACGAACAAATTCGTAAACGAAAAGAAATGAGAAAGACTAAACCAAAGAAGAGAATCCTGTTACCGGATCCAAAATTCAACGATGTACTGGTGACGAGGTTTGTTAATGACCTGATGGTGGACGGTAAAAAAACTGTTGCGTTCAAAATCTTTTATGACGCACTGGATATCGTTGAGGAAAAATTAGCTAAGAAAGAAGAGAAAACTGCTCTGGAAATCTGGAAGCAGGCATTGGAAAATATTACTCCTCAGGTGGAGGTAAAGAGCCGCCGTGTAGGTGGTGCTACTTTTCAGGTGCCGACGGAAATCAATCCTGCCAGAAAAAGAGCTATTTCTGTAAAAAATATGATTCTTTACTCCCGCAAGAGAAGCGGACACAGCATGGCTGAAAAACTTTCTGCTGAAATTATGGCTGCATACAAAGAAGAAGGTGCTGCTTATAAGAAAAAAGAAGACACCCATCGTATGGCTGAAGCTAACCGGGCATTTGCACATTTCAGATTTTAATTAAGAGGAGTAAGACAACCAATGGCAAAAAGAGATTTACATTACACTAGAAATATCGGTATCATGGCTCACATTGATGCCGGTAAAACAACAACTACTGAACGAATCCTGTATTTCACGGGAGTAAACCATAAAATTGGTGAAACTCACGATGGTACTGCAACCATGGACTGGATGGTACAGGAGCAGGAGAGAGGTATTACCATTACTTCCGCTGCGACCACTTGTTTCTGGAAATATCAGGGTAACGAATATAAAATCAATATCATTGACACCCCGGGACACGTTGACTTCACTGTGGAGGTTGAGCGTTCTTTGCGTGTATTGGACGGTGCTGTGGCATTGTTCTGTGCTGTAGGAGGTGTTGAAGCACAGTCTGAAACCGTATGGCGTCAGGCAAATAAATATGGAGTTCCCAGAATTGCTTTTGTGAATAAAATGGACCGTTCGGGTGCAGACTTTTTCAAGGCTGTTCGTGAAATCAAAGAAAAATTGGGAGCTAATCCTATTCCTCTGGTATTGCCGATCGGAGCTGAAGATAACTATCAGGGAATTATTGACCTGGTGGAAATGAAAGCTTATGTTTGGGAAAACGGTGCAATGGAAGCTACAGTGAAAGAAATTCCTTCAGAATTGATGGCAGAGGCTCAG
>CAJMQA010000305.1 GCA_905215395.1 uncultured bacterium
TTTTTTCTTCTCAGAGATTTTTTTACATTTTGGGAGAAATATCCTTCCCCACCACCCGGAACGCCTGCTGTAAAATATTACCATCCCCATCCACCAGCGTCAGTACATGTGCTCCTTCTTTCAGATAGAGTTCCATTTGGTGAATATGATAGGTGGTCCCCAGGTATTGATTATCTACATGCCAGAAAATTTCTGCTTCGGGGGAACGATGGACGGCCTCAAAAACTACTCTTCCGGGCTTACCTCCAAAGTCGCGCGGAATAAAAACGCGTATTCCTCTTTGAGGGTAAACCATTTCCATGACCTCCTCACCCGGATGCTGACAGTCCGGACGATAAGGGGGAAGTTTCTGATAACCGGTATGTGTCCGGCAGTAGTACCATTCCTGTACGGGAGGCAATACAAACCAGGATTTTGTTTTCATATTGTGTACAGCTTCACAATCCGAAGTAACTCTCCATTTTCCAGTAACATCCAAATGGATCAGGTGATGAAAAGGACAGGTGGCTGTCTTCATTCCGGAGGCACAGATATACAGGGTATCTACCTCCTCACACAAGTCAGATGCCCTGTATCCACTTTGCCGGCAAACAGGAACATTCGTCATTTCTTCCCCGGGCATATAAAAACGCCGGTTCGTCGGTAATAATCCGGCTACTTCAAATAAAATCGGGGCAGCAGCTCTCACCCCGACCAAATCCGGCCGGCCGTCCCCATCGGCATTCCCAACCCAAACGCCAATGACATATTCCGGATTTACCCCTACCGCCCAAGCATCACGGAATCCAAAACTGGTCCCGGTCTTCCATGCCAGATTCATGGAAGAGATAAAATTTTTCCAGCCCGATTCCATCTCCGGTCGTTCTACATTTTCCAAGGCTTTAAAAGTTTGCCAGATTGCCGAAGCTTTCAATGGCTCCCTCCCCTTCTGTTCGATCTTATCTTCCGCCTCCGCATCGTTGCGCCAAAGCTTCAAGCGATTGTATTCTCCCTTGTAATACTGTCCGTCCCTATCGTTGTAATGCAGCAAAACAGAAGCCATTCCTCCGTACATATTACAAACATCCCAGAGAGAAGTCTCAGCCCCTCCAAGGATTAAACTCAACCCATAATGATCAGCATTCCTATTCAGGGAAGTAATTCCCATTGCTTTCAGATCGTCATAAAACCGACTATAAGAATATTCTTTCAATAAACGTACAAACGGAATGTTCAACGACTGTGACAATGCCAGACCTGCAGGAACAGCCCCTTTAAAATCATGATTAAAATTCGACGGAGCATAACTACCGAAACGCGAAGGAATATCCGGCACCAAAGTTTTGGGCAAGATAAACCCACCCTGCAACATCTGTGCATACAAAGCCGGTTTTAATATGCTCCCGGAACTTCTGACCGACCGGATAATATCAACCTCATTGCCCCGGCTTCCCTTGCGGGCAGCAGTGTTTCCCACATATGCCCGGACCTCTCCGCTCGGAACATGTGCTACCAGCACAGCAATGTTATAAATATAATTATAACTCAATCTTTCTGCATGCCTCTCCACGATCTCATTTACCTGGTTTTGTAAACGCCTGTCCAAAAACGAATGGCAAATCTTGCCCCTGTGTTCTGCAACCGCCCTGCTTAAGAGATGTGTTGCAACAGAGGGGAAATCATACATTTTCTCGGGCAATGGTTCTGCCAGTGCCAACGCATAGGAGTCGTAAGAAAAAGCTCCCTGTTCATAGAGCTTTTTCAACAGGTCATCCCGCTTCTGTTTTAAGCGTACATTATTCTTCCCCGGGTAGATCAAGGCAGGAGCATTGGGTAATACAGCCAACAAAGCAGCTTCACCCCAGCTCAGTTGTTCCGGTTCCCGATCAAAATACTTCAAGGCGGCAGCCCTCAATCCCACGACATTTCCACCGAAAGGGGCATGGGAAGCGTAGAGCCTTAAAATCTCATTCTTGGAATAAGTTTGCTCCAGACGAAGTGTCAGAAAGATTTCTTTTATTTTTTCAGGAATGGTACGGGGAGGATTCCTCAAAGCCAGCCGCACCACCTGCATTGACAAGGTGCTACCGCCACTAACCACTGTACCTGCTTTTATATTCTGCACCAAAGCCCGTCCCAAAGCAAACCAGTTTACTCCCTGATGCACTGCAAAAAATTGATCTTCAAAAGTCATTACAGCAGCGACATAGCGCATAGGTAAATATTCGGTTTCTTCAAATCTCACCTGCTCATCTTCTGCCACTTTCATCCCCAAGATATGCCCTTCCCGATCCAGCAATACGGTAGAGTAAGGCTCCCGGAACAAGGGAGACGGCAACCAAAACCACCAGAGTAAAAAACAAACAAAAAAAAGACCACCGACGCATACAACTACCCGCCAGGGTCTTTCTTTTATCATCTTCCGGATGTTCATGCCATCACCTCTCTATATCGATAATTTAATAATATAATTCTTTGCTCCCACTTCCAGTTCTGAAGTCTGCTCCATAATTTCTCCGTCTGCATTGCTGGCTTTCACCGTATACTGCAATTTCCCGGTCACAGGAACTTTAAAATAACGCAATTCGGTATCCTCACTTCCCGGAATAGTAACAATACGCCCACTTTCAGAAGTAATCGTCACTGCTACATCCGTAAAATTCTCCAGAAATGAGGCTTCGTATCGAACCCCCACTCCCGTATTAATTTGGGGAGCAACGAGAGATATCGTCGTAATATCTGCTTCTACAACCCTGAAAGATTCACTTTCCACACTGTAAACCGGATGCCCCGTTTCATCATTTCCAGCCTCTGCCTGATCAGGAGTAAAAGCCTTTATCTGATAACCTCCGCCTACCGGTAATACAATACGCTTCGAGAAATCTGCTCCCGGCATATAATCCCTTCCAGGAAGCAAAGTCCCGTTTTGCCAGATCTGAATCTGCAATCCGGCATTTACAGCACGCGTCAAAGGGATAACTTCACCGTCAACAGAAAAATCTATTTTAGTAAATTCTATATAGCCATAATACTGTCCCTGTCTTTCAGGCTTTGAACAAGAAAGCAGAATAACCGGCAAAAAAAATAAAATAAATATATCTATTCTCATTTCCAATAGCTATTTATCATAATTCAATACAAATGAATCCAACCAAAATTGCGAGCCTTTAATATAATAATTAGAATAAAGTGATCCACTACCTTCCTTAGTAAATTTATCTTCCAAATGATCTCTGTCTTCTTTAGTACCAGCCTTAAATAAAATCCGTACATGGGTAATAGGTAAATAATTGCATTGATCATCATAATTGATATTCAGATTTTCAACCACATAACTCGCCTGCGCTATTCCGGATTTCATAAGCGCCTTCCCTATAACTATTTCTTTATGATCTGTAATATTAACTAACTGGATATTTATCAAATATTCATCATCCCCATAAGGAGAAGCTTTATAAACAAAAGATAAAGAAGTCGGCCGGATATAAGCCTTTTTTGCATGTATGGAATCTTGTTCGGCATTATAATCTCCAACACAAACTATACCTGCAGAAATATTATTAATAACACTTCCGCTTTTATTCCCAAAACTACAAGTATTTCCTGCTCCCCAACCAATCGTCATCATATGAGCCACAGTACTTCCATTATCTGACACAGGAAGAGTACTCGACTTAGAAACGTAAAAAGCATTCGCTCCATTGGAATGGCATGTCAAAGTATTCCGTGTTCCGATCCAACCACCATCAAAAGAATATAACGGATTATTCTTCTTGGGATTAGTATTTGTATAACCTTCATTCAGGGTACAATTCGGAATACTCAAAGCCTCATAAGTTCTCAATGCCGTAGTTTCCCCTGGCACTTCACCCCTATACTTCGGCCTGACATAGTAAGCAGTCCCCGGATTCAATCCCCCTCTATATAAAGGGATAGCCAAAGGTTCCCAATTGCTTCCATCTATACTAAATTCATAAGTAATATCTTTGAAACGATTATAATTCCCTGTTTTTACACTATCGGCTACCAGAGGATTAGCTGTAAACTCCTTCGTCCAGATATTGCCGGGATAAACACTTATATTAAACAGGGGTTTAACGGTTTTAATCGTAAAATTCGCTTCATCGCTCCACCGGTCATTGGCCTTCACCCGAAGTTTAATCACATTCTCAGCATCCACGCCCCCAGCCTTTGTCAACAAGGACTGAGTCATGGCAGTCAGGTTTATGGTTCCGCTCATACTTGCCCCATCTACTGTCGGCAAA
>CAJMQA010000306.1 GCA_905215395.1 uncultured bacterium
AGGAAAGTCGTGAAAAGAGCAGCCTGAACATTACAGGTCGAAGGAATACAGAATAGAATCAGTAACAGTGTTAAAAAATGATGACATGGTGATTTTAAGAAGAATAACAGATGCCCTTGATCCTGCTTTTCAAAGATTGATGTTTCTTTATGAGGAAGCTTTTCCTGCTGAAGAACGCAGAAGTTTCAAGCAATTGCCGGAATTATTGCAGTATGAAAACAATATGTATTTCAATGAAGTGAAATGTGATGGGAAATTAGCCGGGTTGTTTGTTTATTGGAATTTCGGAGATTTTTATTATCTGGAGCATCTTGCGGTTTTTCCGGAAATGAGAAATAAGCAAATCGGACAGCAGATTTTAGATTGGGTAAAGGAACATTTGAAAGGAATCCGTCTGCTTGAGGTTGAGCCTGCTGAGACAGAAATGGCTATCCGGCGGATAAATTATTATCAGAGGAATGGCTATATTGTACTCGATAAAACTTATATGCAACCTCCTTATGAAGCTGGGGGAGAGGATTTCCCGCTTTGGATTATGGGAAATGTGGCTGAGCAGTCTCCGGGAGTTCTGGACAGACAAATACAAATGATTAAAAATAAAGTGTATTACCGAAAGTGAACTGGGGGATAAAAAAACAGACTTTATTAATTATTGCCGGCGGTGTTTGGATCATTGCCGGTATAAATATTTTGCGTATTGGAATTGTAACCTGGATGGATACTTCGCAATACTGGCTTTTTAAAGTAGCAGAAGCTACACTGGTTTTTCTGTTGTTTTTTATTTTCGTATTCAGGCGTTTGTATATAAAATATACACTTCGGATCAGTCAAAAAGAAGGAAAAAGATGTCCCTTTTCATTTTTCGATGTCAAAGGCTGGGTGATCATGATTTTTATGATGACTGTAGGGATTCTGGTCCGGAAACATCATTGGTTGCCTGATGCTTTTATTTCTGTTTTTTATGTTGGGTTGTCTGTTGCATTGACTATTACCGGTATTTTATTTGTCGTGCGTTTTTTTTCTTCACATACCGAAAAGTAAAAAAATACCTGAATGTATTAGCCTATCTTTATCCTGAAATTTATAATTTTTATTTTATGTTATTAAAAACTTTAAGGATCGGTAACCTTTCAATTCAGATTCCGATCATACAGGGAGGCATGGGAGTAGGTATTTCACTTTCAGGTTTGGCTTCTGCTGTTGCAAATGAAGGGGGAGTCGGAGTTATTTCTGCTGCCGGATTGGGAGTGATCTATAAAAATTTGTCTACAAATTATTTGGAAGCTAGTATATTAGGATTGAAAGAAGAACTTCGTTTGGCCCGTGAAAAGACAAAAGGAGTGATTGGCGTCAATATCATGGTTGCCCTTTCAAATTTTACAGAGTTGGTAAAAACTGCGATTTCGGAAAAAGCTGATATTATTTTTGCCGGTGCCGGAATGCCCTTAAACTTGCCTTCGTTTTTACAGAAAGATAGTGTGACTAAATTGGTGCCCATTGTTTCTTCCGGCCGGGCTGCCAGACTTATTTGTGAAAAATGGAAGGGTATTTATAATTATTTGCCGGACGCCCTGGTGGTGGAAGGACCGAAAGCCGGCGGACATTTGGGTTTTAAGAATGAGCAGATTAATGACGAACATTACAGATTGGAAAATATTCTGCCGGAGGTCATTGAAGAAGCTCATGACATAGAGGAGAAATACGGACAAAAGATTCCTGTGATTGCTGCCGGGGGTATATATTCGGGAGAGGATATACGGCATATCATGGAATTAGGGGCTGATGGAGTTCAGATGGGAACCCGTTTTGTCACGACAGAAGAATGTGATGCTTCTGATCTTTTTAAACAAACCTATATCAATGCTCACGAAGAGGATATACAGATTATTAAAAGCCCCGTGGGAATGCCGGGAAGAGCTATTTTCAGTAATTTTATCCAGAAGATCAAGGAGGGTAAGAAGCAACCTAAAGTATGTCCTTTTCATTGTATTAAGACCTGTGATATTACCAAGAGTCCATATTGTATTATAACAGCCTTGTACAATGCATTCCGGGGAAATATGGAAAACGGATATGCTTTTGCGGGTAGTAATGCATTCCGGGCAACGAGTATTATGTCAGTCAAGGAAACTTTTCGTTCTTTGTTGGAGGAATTTTATAAAAAATAATTCAGATAGTCTCTCTTTGAAATAGAAACCAGCCGTGTCAGGATTTGACACGGTTTTTTTGTATTTACTGAATTTGATTTCTGAGGCAGGCGATAATTTTAGTTTATTCCGGATGAATTTCATATTTATTTGTTTATTTTTATGCGTGTCGTATTAAAAAAGAAAAACTATGGATAATAAAGCATCCAAAAAGATAAAAGCGTTCAAGCCGGATCAGGAAAAAGGAGTAGTCAGGAGTGTGCGGGTGAGTATTAGCGGAGAAGCGGATTACCGGGGAGAAAAAAACTACCGGACAGTATATGGTATCGGGGAATTGGAAAACTTATATGTCGATACAGAGATTTTTAATCGTGGGTATGCAAGAGAGAGTTGGGGGGCTGTTCTGACCATACGCTTGTTTCGTCTTGAAAACCAGAAGGCTGTTTGTGTATGTGAAAAAACTGGGAGAATACAAATAGAGGAAGAAAATTCAATATTGATATTTGGTGAAGTCTTACGAAAAGCTGAATTAAAAGACCAACTCTGGAGTGAGGGTGTATACCGGGTAGTGGCCGATGTGAACGGTATTGCCGGACAAAGTGAGGATATCTATGTGATCCGGGGTAATGGACGCCCTGAAGAGTATTTCCGTTTGTTACATGCAGGTTTGGATCGTTGTTGTGAGGAATCTGAGACCGGGGCGCAAAATCGTCCTCATTCCTATCAGGTTTTCGATATCAATGGATTGCAGAATATCCGTTTTTTTCTGATGGCTCAGAATTTGACGGGCAAGGAATGGGTTTACGAGTTTATTATCCGGGTGCTGAATAAGGACGGAAGTATCCGGACTGTGCAAGTTGCGAAATCTGCACAGTTTATAAAGGATCAGGCGGGTAATAGTATACTTTGTTTTGCAATAAATCTGGGGGAACAGGAAGATTTTATAAAGATGGGAGAGTATACTGTTCTGGTGTCTTGTTTTGGGCAATTGGTTTTGTCGCTGGGCTTTGCTGTTGGAGGTAAAGATGTTCCTTATGATTTTGAGCAGGAAGTACTGGCTGATGGAGGGGAGAGGGTCGTTAAACCCAGATTAGCACCCGCTTATTCTGCAAAAGACAGGGATGAAATTATGGATCGTTTGTATCGTTTGGTCGGATTACGGAAAGTGAAAGAGGAGATTACCCAGATCATGGATTACGCTGAATTTGTTCGTCTTCGCAGAGAAAATGGCTTTGGAGATGCTTTTCCTCAGATGCATCTGGTTTTTACCGGCCATCCTGGTACCGGTAAAAATACCGTGGCGGGGATGATTGGGGAACTATACCAGAAATTGGGTTTCCTGAAAAATGGGCGTGTAAATCATTATGGCAGGAGAGAATTGGTGCATGAGGGAACGGCTGCAGAAGAACAGCTGGTCAGGCAGGCTGTAAAAAATAGTATGGGAGGAATATTGTTTATAGATCAGGCTGGAGATTTGTTTCAGCCTGGGGTACCGGATGATCGCGGGATTGTAGCATTGGGAGTTTTGTTCAATATTCTGACCCGGGAGAATCCCGAAATATTAGTGATTTTAGCCGATGTGGGAGAAGAGATAGATGCCATGATGGAAGCTCTGCCGGATTTGCAGAAGCTATTTGCCCGCCGTTTGTGTTTTGAAGATTATACACCGGAAGAGTTGATGGAAATTACCCGTTGTAAGCTGGAAAAAATGGAATATCGTTTTACCCCGGCAGCGGAAGAGAAGTTCTTTAAACAATTGAAATTGGCCTGCCGGGCCAATGAAGTTGATTTTTCGAATGGAAGATATATAGATGAACAGATCGAGCAGGCTGCTGTACGGATGTCCAGGCGGTTGATGGCTAATCGGAACGGAGAATATAAGAAAGAGGATTTGATGCTGATTACTGATGAAGATGTTTTATCTGTTCCGGAAGGTGATCCCGGAAAGTCCCTGGAAAAGCTGAATGCGATGATAGGGCTCGGAAATCTGAAGCATAGTATCGTACAGCATCTGAATTATGTATATTTTATCCGGGAGAGACAAAAGCACGGTTTTGCTGATATTATG
>CAJMQA010000307.1 GCA_905215395.1 uncultured bacterium
GAATAAGGTAATCCCACATTGTATGATTTGATAAAGCCTCCTCCTTCATCACTGGAAATCACAGACAGACCGAATCCGTAATTGTTATACGTTTTCAGATCTGCAGCAAAATGCAGGGTAGAAAAATTTCCCGGAAATTTAGGCCATAGTTTCCGATAGGTCAATAATCCGTTTAATTCTCCTTCTTTCAAACCAACAAATGCAGGGTTATAATAACTTTTATTTTCCCAGAATTGAGAGAAACTATAATCCTGTGAAAAAGAAGTTTTTACACACGTCAGAAATAAAAAATAGAACAATATTCTATTTTTAGAAGAAAATCGCATACACAATGACTTGAAATTTGCTGCAATGATAAAAAAAAATCATGACTTATTAACATTTTTTGGACTAAAACAATTATTTTTACCGTATTTTAATTCGCATAAGTGTGTATGTATTGTTCTAAATAGATTTTAGGATGAAAATATTTGTGTATATGAATGTCCTGGCATTGGTGTTTTTATCGCATTGGTGCTATGGATATAACGATGTATTTAAAAATGATACAGCCTGGATTGTCAATTATGAATTTTCTCCGGTAGAAAGAGATACATTTCATCTGACTTTAAATATTCCGGTTGCTGATTCTCTCAGTGATTATCATTATGTCCGGGTTTTTTGGGGGAAGGCTGTAGATCGGGAGCCGCTGGTTTCAGAGCGATTGGAATTTAATAAAGGTGAACTGGAATTAGAGCATCAATATCCGGCAGGTATTTATACTCTCGTTCTGAAATATTACAAGACTGATCCCGGTTCTGATCTGGATCGTAAGGGAGATAAAGAAGTTGTACGGGTGGTCTTTAATCAGTTATTAACCGGTTCGATATCCCTCAAGGGTGAGGATGGATGTGTTGAGAGCGGGGTAGATACTTTTGCAGTCTATTTGGATAATCATAAAACGAATCCACCGGGAACCAAATATACATTGGAAGTTCGTACTGATGCTCCAGGCAGGGATCCTTGGAAGATAGAACCGGTAGATCAGTCGAAGATCACCGATTCGGCCAAAGTAATTTTTTCAGGTCCCACAGGTTTGTTTGGTGCAGATATCCGGTTCAGGATGGAATATCGTGAGCCGGGTTCAAGGCTGATAAAGCGAGGGGAAACTGAATGGAAAACTGTGCATGTATTTGAAACTCCGGATTTAAATGATATTTTTAATTTTAGGGATTCTTTGCTGGAGGGGGAAACGATTCTGGATCTGAAAAATATTGAAGTTTGTACAGGAGAGGAATTGAGTGAAATCAGGTATGACTCCCTTACCAATGTCAAGTACATGTATATGGACGGACTTCCGATGTATAACAGCCGTTATAATTTTGAAATGGAATATTTCCGTAAAGATTCTGTTGCACAGAAAGACTGGGTGAATGTTACCCGGGATACTTCTATGGTGGATACGACTAAAATGATATTTAAATATCCCGGATTTTATAAAATCAGGATGGTAGCTTTCAATGCGTGCGGTTTGGATTCTTTGCATACAGATTCGATTATTGCTCATGATAAAAAAAGATATATTCAGGTATTTCAGGGAGGTATAGATGTGTTGAGTTGCAGCCAGGATACTATTTGCGGAATACCGGAGGGTGGAGTGCAGATCAGATTTATGGATTCCGGCAAAAGATTTGAATGGGATCCGGCGCCTGAATATAAATTTTTAATTCTCCGGCGCCTGAACGGAAGAGCAGAACAGGATACGGTCGAATTAACCGAGGCTCCTGTCCAGACTTTATATAAAAACGGAATTCCTCTGACAAATGCCGGAGAAAATTCCGGATGTGATTCAACTTCTCTGGAAATAAAACTGACTGAAGTAGGTACTTATACGGTAACCATTACCCGATCCCGTTACTGTGATCCTCCGATTTCGTATACACATGTGGTGACCGTCGGGGATGTTCCGGGACTTCCGGTAGATACTTTGTGGAAACATTTAGGCACGGAGAAGAATGTAGCGATTCATTTGTGTGATACTTTGAAGTATGTTTTGCCGGAAATTCTGATCGATACCAATAATATGAATGTTGATTCGATTCGTTGGCAAATGGTACGGAAAACTAAAAAAGATACTTTGTATCAGATTTATGGGGAGGAGAAGATTTTTGCCTTTGATTCGATTGGCAGCCATCTGAACTATATGACCCTGGATGTACATAATTTCTGTGGATGGAGTCAGACTGAAAGTGCTGAATTTTATACAGATACACGTCCGGAAGTTTTTTTGATGAGAGATGCCATTGAAAAAAATGATTCCCTTTGTTTAGGTATAACTTATGATTATTGTTGGGAGGGGACGCTACCAGCCCAGTATGAGATTATAGGGGAATGGACGGAGAAGGTACAACTCAATGGGAACGATATCGATCCATTGGGGGGAGTCCTTATTAGTTCAACCAGACCCGGAGAACCAGAGACCGGAAAGGTAAAATTTTACCAGGAGAGTGAAAAAGTATTTGAGATTTTTCAGATCCGGAACCTTCAGAATTTGAACTGTACTCAGGAGCTGATGGATTCAGTTGTGATTCTGGCATTGCCGCATACCGTAAATTATGACACTGTCCGTCATTGTCAGGATTTTACAGAGTTGCAGACCAGGGTATTGTTTGCTGCGGATGATCCGGAATTTGAGTACGCTGATTGGCAATGGAATGATAATCCGGTTGTGAATGATGACTTCCCTCGTTTTACTTTGAATCCTGTAAATACAGACTCTTTATTTGTCAGAACAGGAAACTCTTCCGGATGTTATGTGGAAAATAAGGTAGTTTTTATTCCTCAGGACAAACCTGAATTTAAACTGAAAGGAAAAGATAAGACCATTTGTGCAGATAAAATTATTGGTTCGGATACGTATGCCAAAGATTATGTACTCAGCTCTAATGTAAAAGATGGGGTATCCGGTGTTGACGGTATAATGATGAGAGTGTATCAGGATCGGGTAGACAAAAATCATCTGTTGTATGATGTAAGCGGGGCAATGATTGTAAATTCATTTGTGGCCTTAAACCATGAGAGTGCAGATACCGTTCGGTTGATCTATAAGATAAGCAATGAAAAGGTTACTCCGGGCTTCGGGGATTGTGTGCTACTGGATACAGTCCGTATTAAAGTATGGAAGAGTATTTTACGGATTGAGGGATGTGATACCTTGCGGGATTTAGTTGATATGCGGTATGATTTTGCTGCTTTAGGAGGTCAGGTCCGGATAGATACTGCTGATATAAAAGATAGAAAAGTTATCTGGAAGAGTATAGGCGGAGATGGAATTTTCGTGAATGCTTCTGATATGAAAACTTCCTATACTCTGGGCGCAGCCGATAGGTTAAAGGATTCTTTGTTGTTTGAACTGTCTGGGGAGACTTTTTGCAGTGAGAAATTAAAAGATACTTTGGTCGTTTATTTGCCAAAAGAAGAGTTGAAAGGCCATACCGATACTATTTGCAGCAATGATCCCGGATATTTGTTGTGGGATCCGGAAAACGGGAAGACATCCGGGAAATATTTGAATCCGGAAACGCTGGAATGGAGAATTATCGGAAATGGAGTCAGAGATTTAGGTGAGCTGGTGCCAGCGGCTGCAAAAGGTAAAAATGTGATGTATGTGCCCGGTAGTGATGCCTGGATGGAAGATACCGTGAAAATTGAAGTGAAGGCATGGAATATGTTTAATCCATCCGGAGCAGTTTTGCTGGATACAGTCTTTCTGAAAATAAACCGGGCTCCCCGGAATGTTTATCCGGATACTTTATATCTGAAAGCTGCCGATGAAACCGGCCGGTTGCTGACATTTGAAAATATCGGGGTATTTGCTCCGGGGGTGAATAGTTTTGCTGATTCTCATAGTACCGGAATTAGCTGGAGTGTGGTAAAAGCAGAGGGAGCCGGTGCGGCCCTGAGGAATAATAAAAAAGAATTTTATATAGGGACTCCTCCGGGAGAAGAGAATTATGCCGCAGATCTGAAACTGTTCCTGACAGGTGAAAAAGGTTGTACGAGTGTTACCGGGGATTTGGTTTTGGTGGGAGTGATGCCGCCAAAGGTTAAGTTGGATCATTTTGATTTGTGTGACGGGGAGAGCGTACAGATTAATACTGCTTATGAGGTGAAGGCCCTCGACCGGTTTACAGCTTTGACCTGGGATCATAATGGTACGGGT
>CAJMQA010000308.1 GCA_905215395.1 uncultured bacterium
TTCCAGATAAGGCATCAAGCTATCCCCTCTTGCTGTCAGGGAATACTCAACACGGGGAGGTACTTCAGGATATACCTGCCGGTTCACCAGTCCGTCCGATTCCAGGATCCGGAGGGTAACAGCAAGCATCCGCTGGGAAATATCCCCTATGCTTTTCTGGATATCTCCGAAACGCATCACTTTATTGGCATTCAGGGTAAGCAAAACAAGCATACCCCACTTACTACTCAACCGGCTCAGCACATCCCGGACCGGACAAATTTCTATATGGTGAAAATTTTTAATTTTTAACATTTCTCTATTGCTTTGTCTTACAACATTAGTTACATCCAGGTAACTATGTTATCTTCAGGTGCGTTATTGTTTAGATAAAAATAGTATCTTACCTTTACTGTACAAAAGTAATAAACTTACGAAAGAGAACTATTGTTTTATAAATAAAATTACATGCCATGAAAAAACAAGTAGCAGTATTAGCAGTAAATCCCGTCAATGGGTTTGGGTTATTTCAATACCTCGAAACCTTTTTCGAAAAAGGTATATCTTATAAGGTTTTTGCAGTTGCTGAAAGCAAAGATATCCGTACAAATTCAGGAATAGCAATCCAGGCAGACGATGTTATCGCCAACCTCAAGGGACATGCCGGAGAATATGATGCTCTGGTATTTGCATGCGGAGATGCAGTACCCGTTTTTCGAAATAATGCAGACAAACCTTTTAACCAGGATATGCTGGCAGTCATACATGAATTCGCCGGGCAGAAGAAAATCATAGCCGGACATTGTGCTGCAGCCCTGATCTTTGAAATTGCAGGTATTACGGAAGGCAAGAAAGTAGCGGTCCATCCTCTGGCAAAACCCGCCATTCAAAAAGGGATTGCAACCGACGAAGCAGCAATAACAGATGGAAATTTTTATACAGCTCAATGTGAACATACCATTCCGGCACTAATGCCCGACTTGTTAAAAGCATTACAATAATCCCGGAAATACGGAGAGAGTGCCCCAAAAATTCATTCCGGACACTCTCTTCCTTAAAATATTTACTGCATTAAATCTGCTTTAACAGATTTATCATTTCAATTGCACCTGTCATAGCGTCAAAACCTTTGTTACCGGCTTTCGTTCCTGCTCTTTCAACAGCCTGCTCGATAGAATCTGTTGTCAGGATACCGAAAATCACAGGTACGCCTGTCTGCAAACCAACATTGGCAATACCCTTAGTCGCTTCATTGGCTACCATATCGAAATGCGGGGTAGCCCCACGGATAACTGCACCCAGACAAACTACAGCATCGTACTTTCCGCTTTCAGCCATTTTTTTGGCCACCAAAGGCACCTCAAATGCTCCGGGTACCCAGGCAATATCCACCTGGTTCTCATCTCCGCCATGACGTACAAATGCATCCATAGCCCCTCCCAGTAATTTACCTGTGATAAACTCATTAAAACGTGCAGCTACAATACCGATCCGTTGTCCCTCTGCCAGCAATTTTCCTTCCAGTGTATTCATTTTATCTATAGTTATGTGATTAATCTTTCTTCTTCCAGTCGTTTCTAACGTGTAATATATGCCCCATCTTCTTGTATTTGGTATACATATAAAACTCATTTTTCTCATTACAGGTCATCTCTATCGGTTCCCGTCCGGTCACTTCCAGTCCAAATCCATCCAACCCTTTAATTTTCAGTGGATTATTAGTCATCAGAATCATCTTCTTCACTCCCAGATCGGCCAGAATCTCAGCTCCCGTACCATATTCCCGTAAATCAGCCTTAAACCCCAGGGCCAGATTGGCTTCCACAGTATCCATGCCTCCGTCCTGTAAATGATAAGCCTTCAGTTTATTGATCAGTCCGATACCCCGGCCTTCCTGACGCATATAGAGCAATACCCCGCGTCCGGCTTTCTCAATCCGGCGCATCGCTTCAGCCAACTGTTCCCCGCAATCACAACGCAACGAACCGAAAGCATCTCCGGTCAGACATTCCGAATGCACCCGGCACAATACCGGCTCTCCGTCGGTAATATCTCCCTTCACCAAAGCCACATGATGTTCTCCGTTGATTTTATTTACATATCCATAGGCTTTAAAAATACCATATTTTGTCGGCATCTCAGCCTCAGTCACCCGTTCCACCAAAATCTCTGTACGACGGCGGTAAGTGATCAAATCAGCTACGGTAATCATTTTTAAACCGTGTTTCTGAGCGAACTCTTTCAATTCAGGCGTACGCATCATCGTACCGTCTTCCCGCATAATCTCACAACACAATCCGCATTCTTTCAAACGGGCAATACGCATCAGATCGACAGTAGCTTCCGTATGTCCCATACGCTCCAACACTCCCCCCGGTTTAGCTTCCAAAGGAAACATATGACCTGGCCGCCGGAAATCCGTCGGTTTGGCATTTTCTTCCACACTCTTCATGGCGGTTACCGAACGTTCAAGTGCCGAAATTCCGGTCGAAGTTGAGATGTGATCGATAGAAACCGTAAAAGCCGTACAATGATTGTCCGTATTATTGGTGACCATCTGCTCCAGTCCCAGTTTCGCTGTCAATGCCCGGCTCATCGGCATACAAATCAAACCTTTGGCATAAGAAGCCATAAAATTAACGTTCTCGAGTGTGGCATGTTCCGCTGCACAAATCAGATCCCCCTCATTTTCCCGGTCAGGATCATCTACCGCAACTATCATTTTTCCCGCTCTCAGATCAGCAACAGCCTCCTCAATCGTACTGAATTTAAATTCTTCCATATCCTATTTCAAATTATAACATTTTAAAACCCGTTAGCCTGCAAAAATTCCAGGCTTAATCCCCCCTCTTTTTTCCCCGTACTCATCAGCTTCTCAACATATTTAGCAATCATATCATTTTCCAGATTCACCTGATCCCCGATATTTTTCGAACTCAGGGTAGTCTCTTCCTGTGTATGCGGAATCACCGATACTTTAAATACCATTTCATCCACACAGGCAACGGTGAGGCTGACCCCATCAATCGTGACCGAACCTTTCTCAATGATGTAACGAAGAATCTCAGGAGCGGCACTTACCGTAATCCAAATGGCATTTTCATCCTCTGCCCTGCCGGTGATACGTCCCACACCATCTACATGTCCGGCAACCAAATGCCCTCCCAGACGACTGTTCAGGCACAATGCCCGTTCCAGATTCACCCGGTCACCCGGTTTCAGGCGCCCCAAGTTGGAACGCGACATGGTTTCGGGCATCACATAAGCCAGAAAAGCGCCGTTCCGCATAGCAGTCACTGTAAGACATACCCCATTGGTAGCAATACTATCCCCTATCCGGGTATCTTCCAGTACTTTAACCGCCGACACTTCCAGTTCGGCACTTTTACTTCCCCTCCTCACCGATTTTATGATTCCTATTTCTTCTATTATTCCGGTAAACATATTTCTATTTTTTCTTCTTAAGCACCCCCCTGATTAAAATATCATTTCCAATAGTCTCCACATGTATTTGTTCCAGTTCCACAGCTTCCCCCATCCGGGCAAAACCATTCCCTTCTACCGGTGTTTTGGCCTCTTTACCGCCGACTATCTTGGGAGCAATAAAACTATACACTTCATCCACCAGTCCCTGCCTGATAAAAGCTTCATTCAGTTCTCCGCCACCTTCCAGTAATATGGAATCAATCCCTTTCCGGCCTAATTGTTCCAGCAGATCCTGCAAATCCACCCGTCCGTCCTGAGTACGGCAACACAATGTTTCTACTCCGGAGTTATTCAGCAAGGCCAGTTTTATCTCCCCGGCTTTTGCAGTATGGGCAACAATGAGCGGGTACTCCCCGGCAGACTTTACCAACCGGCTATCCAAACCAATATCTGCCAGACTGTCCACAACTATTCTCACCGGTTGCCTGCCCCTGTCTGCCAAACGGTAATTCAACAAGGGGTCATCTGCTTTTACCGTTCCTTTTCCCACCATAATCCCCATACAAGTCCTACGTAACTCCTGAACCCTCTGCCGGGCTTCCATTCCGGTGACCCACCGGGCATCTCCGGTGTAAGCAGCAATCTTTCCATCCAGTGTCATGGCTGTTTTCATCACAATCCAAGGCCGTTTCGTCGTAATGTATTTCAAAAATATCCGGTTCTGTTCCCGTATTTTTTCTTCATGAACACCAGTAACCACCTCTATTCCAGCTTCCCTTAATATCTGAATCC
>CAJMQA010000309.1 GCA_905215395.1 uncultured bacterium
AATCATGGCGGAACGGTTCCGGAATATTAATCCGGATCTGAAGCTACATGTGATCAACGATTTTATCCGGGATGACCGGATGGTTGAGGTATTACAAATGGCAAAATACGACTATGTCGTCGATGCCATCGATACCCTGGCTCCCAAGATTTTTTTAATTTATCACAGTATACAACTGGGACTTCCTATCGTCAGTTCCATGGGCTCGGGAGGTAAACTCGATCCCTCGAAAATAGAGATTGCCGATATTTCAAAAAGCTATAACTGTAATTTGGCCCGGATGCTCCGGAAACGCCTGCACAAACTTGGGATTTATAAAGGGGTGAAAGTGGTTTTTTCTTCTGAGTTCACCGATCCCGATGCAATTGTCCTGACGGAGAGTCAGAACAAAAAATCCAATGTCGGAACTATCTCCTATATGCCACCTATTTTCGGGTGTTTTATTGCTTCTGTCGTGGTCAGGGATATTATCAGTAGGTGAATAAGAAAAAAGTTAATCCTGATTTGCACAAAAGCAGCAAAAAGAACCCCGGGAATTTCCCGGGGTTTATATACTTGTCAGAATATATTAAATCTGATCGAAGTCGACATCAAATTCATTCTTCGGAGATGCTGGGGCTTCTGTCTCAATAACACCATTGTGTAAAGCATCTTTTATATAGGTAACAACCTCATCCAAGCCTTCTGCAAATTTTTCGAAATCTTCTTTGTATAAAAAGATTTTATGTTTTTCGAAATTCTGATTGCCGTCAGTATCGAATCTTTTCTTACTTTCTGTGATTGTTAGGTAGTAGTCATTGTTACGAGTAGCTTTCACGTCGAAAAAATAAGTTCTTTTCCCTGCTCTCACTGCTTTGGAGTAAATCTCTTCACGATCGTTTTCCAATCCTTCTTTTTTTTCGTATCCTTCCATGTTTGCCTGTTTTTTTAGTAACTCTAAATTTTATTTGCTTTTTTTTAAATTTCCCTAAAGCAGGAAATGTCTTTAAATTTTAAGGTTTATTTAAAATGAGTCGGCAGACTTGTTATTTCCCGGTTTCAAATGTAAGAAAAAAAGCCAATAAATATAACATTTTTTTAATTTTTTTTAGCTATTCGCTTTTGGAGGTGAAATCGCTTCAACTGTTAAATTCTAAATTTCATGAAATTCCGTTTCAGGGGTTGTGAATAAAAGCTTATCTTTGTGCAGAAAATGATCCGGCAAGAGCATCTGTTGAAGTTGCTTTTTGGGTATTTCAGATGATAATTTTATTAATAAATTGCAAAAATGGAGATCGTTGTTAGCGGGATACGTCCTACGGGAAATTTACATTTGGGAAATTATTTTGGAGCTGTAAAGAATTTTTTGCGTTTACAGGATGAATATAACTGCTTTTTTTTCATTGCAGACTGGCATTCATTGACGACTCATCCTCATCCCGGTGATGTTACGGCTAACGTGCGGAAGATTCTGGCAGAATATCTGGCTTGTGGTGTCGATCCGGAGAAAGCGGCGATTTATGTGCAGAGTGATGTGAAAGAAATCCTGGAGCTCTATCTGTTCCTGAATATGAATGCTTATCTGGGGGAATTGCAGCGCGTCACTTCATTTAAGGAGAAAGCGAGGAAACAACCGGAGAATGTAAATGCTGGTTTATTGACCTATCCGACTTTGATGGCTGCGGATATTATTATACACAAGGCAGATAAGGTACCAGTAGGAAAAGATCAGGAACAGAATATGGAGATGGCAAGAAAATTTGCCCGTCGCTTTAATACGATTTATGGAGTAGAATTATTTCCTGAACCTCAGTCTTATTCTTTTGGCGGGGATGCCATAAAAGTACCGGGACTGGACGGATCGGGAAAAATGGGTAAGTCAGAAGGAAATGCGATTTATCTGGTGGATGATGCTGAGACTATCCGGAAAAAGGTCATGAAAGCTGTTACTGACAGTGGTCCGACAGAGCCGAATAGCGAGAAGCCGGAACCCATTGCTAATTTGTTTACCATGTTGAAGATTGTTTCTTCGCCCGATACGTATAATTATTTTAACGAGAAATATAATACCTGTCAGGTGCGTTACGGTGATTTAAAGAAACAGTTGGCTGAGGATATTATTCGGTTCACAAGCCCGATCCGGGAAAGAATTCTGGATTTTTCATCCAATCCGGATTATATGGATAAAGTGGCCCGGGAAGGTGCTGAAAAAGCGCGTGCCAGTGCAGATAAGACCATTCGGGAAGTGAGACAGATTATTGGATTCAGATAATTGAATTTTGATTTATGTATGAATATATAAAAGGGCTTGTGATAGAGGCTACCCCGACTTTTGCAGTCGTTGATTGTGGGGGAATCGGTTATTATATCAATATTTCAGTAAATACTTATTCCAGGATAGGTACTGAAAAGAGCATTTTATTATATATTCATCAGGTGGTCCGTGAAGATGCATTGTTGTTATATGGTTTCTATTCCAAAGAGGAACGGATGATCTTCCGGCAGTTGATTTCGGTTTCAGGAATTGGTGCAAACACAGCCAGTGTTATGCTGAGTTCCATGTCTGTGAATGAAATTGCCGGAGCAATTATGACGGGAAATGTCAATGCCATAAAAAGTGTGAAAGGAATTGGGTTAAAAACTGCCCAACGGGTGATTATTGAGTTGAAAGATAAAATTGCTGTTGCCGATAGTGTGGAAGCAACAGGTTTTGGGGTTTCGTCAACTATTAAAGAGGAAGCCCTTGCCGCCTTGGTCATGCTTGGATTTGTTAAAGCGCAGGCGTCCAAAGTATTGGATAAGATCATTGCCGGAGGAGGTATTACGAATGTAGAAGAGCTGATTAAACAAGCATTGAAACAGTTATAAGTGTGGTCGTAAATTCAAACGGGAGGGATCTCTGGTTTGAAAATTGCGATAATTGTGTGTGTGTCTATGAAGTATATCCTGTTATTATGTTTTATAATAACTCAGCTTGTTTTTGCTTTTGGTGAAAGAAATCTAAAGCCATGGAGCATTAACATTTCCGGTAATTGTGCCGGAAATGCTTCTGATACCCTTTTATTTCCTATCCGTGAGGACGGGGATGGGGAAATCCGCAGGAATATGATCCCATCTGCCTTATTTCTAAAACAGCCCTCTAATATCAGGGATACGATCATCTATGATTCTGAAACCAAAAAGTATGTCGTGGCCCGTATGATTGGCGGGAAATATTATTATTCCCGGCCTTACATGCAGACTTTACAGGATTTGATGGAAGCCCGCTCCAAAATGTCACTGTATGAATACAATCGGCGGCAAATACAGGAAGGGGATAAATATGATTTTAAAAGTCTGGTTTCCGATATTCAGTTTCTGGATAAACTGTTGAGTCCTATTTTCGGCAAGAACAGGATTAAGTTGAATGTACAAGGGTCTGTAGAATTGACTCTGGGAATGAAAGTCAATAAAATAGATAATCCGACCTTGCCGGTTGATATGCGTAAAACAACGACTCTGGATTTTGATGAAAAGATTCAGTTCAATATCGGCGGGAGTATCGGGGATTTGATAAATCTTGACTGGAGTTATAATACAGAAGCGACTTTTGATTTTGATAATGTTTTGAAATTGAATTATGAGGGGAAAGAGGATGATATTGTCAAGAAGGTGGAGGCCGGAAATGTGTCCTTGCCCTTGAGCGGAACTCTGATTACCGGAGGGCAAAATCTCTGGGGCTTCAGAACAGATTTGCAGTTTGGAAAATTATCCGTATCCGGAATCTTTTCCCAGCAAAAAGGAGAATCTAAAGTCATTCAATTGGAGAAAGGGGCGGAAAAGCAGGAATTTGAACTTTCTGCCCAAAATTACGAAACCAATAAACACTTCTTTTTATCCCGTTATTTCCGGGATAATTACGATGCTGCCTTGCAAAATTTGCCCATCATAAATAGTGGTATCAGTATTACGAAAATAGAGGTTTGGGTGACTAATAAAAGTTCCCGCTTTGATCAGGCGCGTAATATTGTTGCTTTTACCGGACTGGCGGAAAATAATGTCGGAGATCCGGCCAACCCAATGTTCGATGCAGGTTTATTTCCGCCAGTTGCCGGAAAGTATTATCCGGATAATGAAAGTAACCGTATGT
This sequence comes from uncultured bacterium, assembly GCA_905215395.1. Taxonomy (GTDB): domain Bacteria; phylum Bacteroidota; class Bacteroidia; order Bacteroidales; family Marinifilaceae; genus Odoribacter. The sequence goes on from CAJMQA010000309.1 coordinate 4,109, forward strand.
ATGAAATCATTAATGACCGGTATCCCGGAGTCCGGGATATCAATACTGTTACCGGGGAACTGGGCAAATTGGGGGCTGATTTCAAA
>CAJMQA010000310.1 GCA_905215395.1 uncultured bacterium
AGGAGCTTTTCCTGTCTGCTCTATCGTCCAGTTATATTTTGTAGCCGTACCACTGTTATCGACAGCAGTCAGAGCATCTCCCAAACAATAAATCTGTTCCAAAGGAGCAAGTGACGGAGCTCTCATTGCCGAAACCGTCAGAGTTACCTGTGAGGTAACCACTTCAGACCCCCTGCTCGCTTTTACAATATAATTATAAGTACCCGCGCTGATACCGGTGGCTGTAAACAATGGATTGGCAGTATTATAACCGCTTCCAAGCCCTTGCTGAGGCATCCACTCATAAGAGGGACCTGCTCCGATCCCACCGGTTAAATCAGCATTCAATCTCAACGTATTTCCCTGACACAAAGAAGCTGTTTTAGGTTCCACAGCCAAAGCCAGCGAATTGGTACCTGCTGTCCATGGTTTGACCACAACCGTTCCGGAAGACACACAACCGGAAGAATTGTCTTTCATGTACACCTGATAGGATGTCTCCTCGGTAATTGCAGCAGTCAAAGGATATTGCTGACTAGCCAACTCCCCTCTATCCAGTTTGGAGTCAGGCGTCCATCTCCAGGAAAACGAACTGAGTGAAGCCGGATTCGCAATTAATACCACTTTCCGATCCGGAGTAGCAGCAATTAACGGAGATTCCGTATTTACCTGAATAGCTGTTCTACCTGCATTTGTTATCTGTAAACTTTTGGTCACCTCATAATCCCCTCCGTTTACAGAAACCCATACCGTATACCATCCTGCCTCTGTTACTCCGCATAAATCCATGGCATCAGCAACCGCAACTGTATTCTCACGAATAGGCGTTCCCGTAGCCGTCTGACCTTTATACCACTTATACATATAAGAGGCGCCGGAACTTAAACCTGTGACAGAAGCCTGTAACAGAGCCACCCCATTGGTACAAATGGTATTTCCATATACCGAAGTCAGAGCCAAATCAATACCTCCGCTAATAGTGATACTCTGAGTCTTAGTACTACTACAACCATTTGCATTCTGAGCAGTTACACTGACATTATAGGTATTGTCCTGATTCAGCATAAAAGAAACCATATCGTTCTTTTGCCCGTTTATAGCCGTCGGACTCGTCCAGGTAATATCCGTCAAAGGTCCACCGGCAGAAGCCTTTACCGTCGTCTGAATCCTTTGTCCTTTCTTATAAGTAAGTGCCAATGGAGGAGTATCAAAATACAGTTGGGGCTGCGGTTTCACTTCAACATTTACGGAAGCATTCACCAGACATCCCTTATAAGTACCTGATACGGAATAAGATTTTGTCGAAATACTATTCGTTGAATTTGATAAAGTAACAGTACGGGTACTACCGCTTCCCGTCAGATTATCTCCTGTCCATGTCAAACCGGTCGCACCGGCAGGCACCTCTAAAGTAAGCGATGTCCCGCTACACTCAGATAAAGGCAAAGTCAATCCGGCACCAGCCTTCTTCACAGTCAAAGCAAAATCAGCAGTAGAAGTCACAGTCACAGCTTGTGTGACAATATGCGATTCATCTCCTGAGGATTCATTTACTGCCTTAGCACAAATATAATAAGTATGTCCGGCAGCTCCCGGATTCCATTGTACCTGCGCCCGGGTATTGTTAGTTACTGTCGGCGCCGCACAAACATTATTATCATTCAGAATAGGTTGTCCGGAAGCATTTTCAGATACCCACCATTCTACCTTTGTCGCATTTTTAGGTAAAGCCGACAAAGTATAATCCCCTGCCGTCCCAGGACATACAGGACTTTCAACATCAGCAAATACGGGATCCTCTGGCTCCAGAGAAGGAGCTGCTTCTACCAGAGGAATATCCGGATTTTTTCCATCCAAATATCCAAATACCATATGCTCTGTTGTTTTTAAAACATCAGCATCATTAACCGCCCACATTCCAACATTAGCAGAACTGGTAACAAAATTCGAAACTCCAGATGTAGTTCCCGGAGGTAAGCCGGCTTTTATTTTTAATTTTAAAGTCCCTATATAAAAAGGTACACCGATCTGAATCTGAGCGGGTTCATCAGCCACAGGTTCTGCCAAAGGATCGTTTATATATGTAATACCAAATTGATTTCCTGAAATCGTTACATCAGGAGGAGCTGCATCTGGATTAATTATAGCTAAAGGACCATACCCATCAAAAAAATTATCCTCCGCTAAAATAAATTCAAAAGCGTCAAATTTCCCCTTGAAATCCAAACCACCTAACTCGACTTTCATTGATAGGGAAATATCAAAAGCACCAACATGATTACTTTTATCTTTATCAGGACCTCTTCTACCAGGAAATTCCCACTCAACATATCTTCTGGCATAAAAATCCAAACAATAATATCCCCCTTCTACCCGAGGATTATAAAAATAAAGCCCTGATGTTGGCTCTCCAGAGGTAAAATTCCTACCACATTCAACGGCAGCAGAAAAATCAACAGGTTGTCCTACAATTCTCAAATAAGACAATATTATATATAATATAATACATAATTTTTTCATCATCTATCTTATTTTGAATAGACCCCTAAATTTTTTTGAACAATATTTTTGTCCGGAGCTGTAACAAAATTATCCATATTTACATCATACAAATATTGTATCTGACCCAAAATCTTGGATATCAAATTTTTGTCCGGAGCTGTAATAAATCCGTCATCATTCAAATCTCCGGCATATAAACAGTATTTACCTGATACCAATTTCAACATATCTGTTCCATAATAAACCACATCAGGATCTGTAAAATCAACAACAATATTTCCCGGAAGAGCTGTTGGTAATACAATAGGATCCTTTGATCTAACTCTTAAATGATTACGATGCTTCAATTCTATATAAATTTTCTTTCCGGTAATGTTCTTAAATTTCAAAACTTCACCTTCAGTATCATATATTTTACCATCTTGCATAATAAATGCATTCACAGAGTCTATACAAGTAGTTGCCGGATAACTCACCCCACCGACAATAACTTCTTCTCTCAGTCTAATAAAGATCCAATCACAAATTGTCCCCGTAGTTTTTACATCTACAATATTCTTAACATCTGAAGCCAAAACAAATTCTTCATCGTAAGGAGAATACAAACGTCCTACGTTATTCCTTGGAAACACTTCATAACCTAAATCCTCCTGTTCAAAATAGACACATCTCATAGTATCTCTTCCCTTATCATCAAGCCCCAAATAGGGTCCTTCCAACAACACTTTCATGGTCAGGTAACAATTCTCCACCACTTCAATTCTCCGGTAGGCCTTTAATTCGCACTTTCCAGCTTTATATGCATAGTATACCGTATCATCACCCGCTTTCATGCCTGCATGATAGGTATATATCTCACCTGCTTCACTGGAACCTTCTATCCAGCTATCCAAGGGAGAAGGATCCGTTTTTAAGCCAATGGTATAATTTTTTACAGTTGTACGCATTGTATCCAAAGCAATTTCATCCCCCACCCCGACAGTAATATCTGCCAGATTATAAGTAATATCTCCCTGCGTCTCTTCTATATACAAAGTGTCATAAGCCGTAAAGCCACCTCCATTGTTACAGTACTCCGTAGCAATAGATTCGATCCACATTTTTCCGACATGTTCTGTCTGAACAGCAGCTGAAAAAATATCTTTCCGGATAACACTTCCCGCAGGAAAGGTTCCTACTCTTTTTATTCCGGAAAGGAGTGTTGTCCGGGCAATCTCAAAGGAATCCCGTATGGTATTCAGATCCTTATCCTGATACCTGTAATATACCTTTATATTTCTCCCGAAACGATCGGCTGTAAAAACTTCCCGGGCTGGTCCGAACATATAAAAAATTAGTTCGGCCTGAGTATCCGGACATTTTTTCACCGTATCTATCATACTATTCATCCCGTATTTTACCGTCGGTTCAGTAGAAGCCAGATATCCCCACAAGCTATCCCGTAATATCACAACCGTATCCACAGCCATAGAGGCTCCGACAGACGCATCGGCCAAAGTACATTTGAAAAACATTCCGTTTACAACTCCCGGAGTATTCCGGATCACCAGAGTATCTCCTGCCCCCAACACATCAAACTGATAACGGCCATCTTTGCTGCTTCCATGTTTTACTGCAGAAGCAGCCTCAAAAGTCCCCAGATTATTCCAGTTCTCTCCGACTATGGAATCCTGCCACGTAAAACTCAGCCCCTTTGCGTAAGGAACAGCATC
>CAJMQA010000311.1 GCA_905215395.1 uncultured bacterium
CTTCCAGAATCTCATCCCAACCAATCAGTTTCCGTCCCTTAGATTTCAGGAATTCACCCACCCGCCGGATCAGATAACTTTGCAATCCTTTTTCATCTTTCAAATGTTCTTCACAAATCCGCTTCTGACATTTGGGACATTTCTTCCAGGCAGCCTTGGAAGCTTCGTCTCCTCCAACATGGATGTATTCGGACGGAAACAGTTCCAAAATTTCTGTCAATACATTCCCAATGAATTCAAAGGTTTGCTCATTACCAATACAAAATTCCCCGTTCTGATAAGGTATCCCGGAACAACTCAATTGCGGATATACCGCCAGCACCTCCTCCGAATGCCCGGGCATTTCAATCTCCGGAATCACTGTAATATGACGTTTCCCGGCATAATCCACAATCTCGCGTATTTCTTCCTGTGTATAGTACCCTCCATAAGCATGGGCAGAATCCCGGGTAACATAATGCCGGTCTCCCTTCCACCACGCCAGATAATCTTGCTGCGAACGCCAGGCAGCCTTTTCTGTCAGTTCCGGATATTTTTTTATTTCTATTCTCCATCCGGCAGCATCAGTCAAATGCCAGTGCAAGCGATTCAATTTATATACCGACATCAGATCCAGGCATTTCATCACAAATTCTTTTGGGAAAAAGTGCCGTGACACATCCAAATGTAATCCCCGGTAAGGAAATGCCGGATGATCGGAAATTTGCAAAGCAGGCAACCGCCATACCCTTTTCCCTGCATCGTAAAACTGTGAATCCTCCAGCAATTGCCCCAAGGTTTGTACTCCATAAAACAAACCGGCACCACTACCCGCCATGAGCACAATCTTTTCCGGTGTAATCCCCAGCTTATAACCCTCCGGCTCTCCGGTCAAGGTCGTATCCAACACCAGTTGAATGACCTGATCTGCTCTCTGTTCCCGTTCCAAACTATAACCACCTTTTTCAGCTATCATCCCGCTAAGCAGGTCAATACATATTTCAGCATCCCTATTCTCAGAACCCGCAACAGAAATATTTTCATCCAGAACAAACCACCCGTTTTTAAAAACCACGTTTTCAGGTTGTGGAATAAGCTGCAACTTTATTTCATCCACTGATTCTTTCCGACAAGCTGTAAATAATACAAGTCCCCATAATATCAAGCAATATCTCATTTTCATAAGCCACTTCTTACAATTATTATATGTTTACAAACATAAACAAATAAAATCAAAAAACCACCGATCGGAATCCCGAAATGAAAATTCCCCATTAATTACCGGATCAATGGGGAAGAATTCAAGAAAATATGAGTATTGAACATTAAGAATATAAGCTATATACGAGGCTATTACAAAAAAGATACAAAAAAATTACTACATTTTTTTGGAGGTTATCGGGAAATATCTACCTTTGCACCCGAGTTCTTTGCCCAGGTGGCGGAATTGGTAGACGCGCTGGACTCAAAATCCAGTGTCCTCAACAGACGTGCGGGTTCGATTCCCGCCCTGGGTACTGAAAAAGAAGTTAGATTTCTCTAACTTCTTTTTTTGTTATTAACTATTCAGGACTCATTTTCTAAAAAAGCCCTGTATCTCTTTTCTGCCAGTTTCAGGTCTTTTGTTCCTTTCTTGTCCGGCTCAAAGAAAGAAGTAGTGATGATCAACTCCCCTTTCTTTTTCTCCCGGCTCCAATTGCCTGTTATCCGGCCATTCCGAAGGATCACCGGATAAAAGATCCCCCATCTGTTAAAAGCTTTCGGATGGTATTTGGCAGTCATGACAGTAGTCCTGTCCTTATATGCAATCAGGTATTCGTCATACGGAGGAAGGAAATGCAGTATATCATCGGTTTTCACTTGACGGCAATTTGCATAGATCAGAAACTCCTGCCCATCAAACTGTTCAGTTATCAATTCCTGTTTTATCAGTCCTATTGCCTGTTTCGCCTCTGTGACAGTCAGACCCGACCACCAGACAAAGTCCTGTATTGCTGCTGGTGAATGGCTGCGGAAATAGCAGAGAGCCAGACGGGCCAATGCCTCTTCCTTATGTATAGGTGCAACAGGAGCAATCTGTTCTTCCAGTAAAGCATAAGTACATTTCCCATTTTTATCAGCTCCGCTGCAAACAATTCCCTCCACCTCAGCCCGGAGAATATAACGCCTTGTCCGATCATCCACGACCGGTATTCCCTGTTGTTCCAATGCTGTCTCGATTTCTTCGCGGGTAAGGCAACGATTGCCCGATAGCATTTTCCCGATCAGATCGTTGCACTTGGCGTACAGTTCTTCTGAAATATCCAATCCACCCCCTTTCACCCAAGAATCAATGACTTTTTTTACCCGTTTTCCGGTCAGTTGCAGCATCCAGCGCAAGTCCTCCCCGGCAACATAATGCCAAGTCGGACGCATCACATGTGTCCTGACAATCTTACCTGTGGCCAGAGCCTCATTGATTTGATCTAAAGTTCCGGATTTTAACCGTAAGCCTATAGCCCATTTCGACATGGCATAATCCTGAGCCTGTACAGCCCCCATCCAGGATATCAAATCCTCAGGATGTTTAAATTCCGGTTCTGTCAATTGATGACAAGCCAAACGAATATCTGTAAGCATATGAATGACACATTAATTTCAACGAAAACCAGTTTATCCACTTTGCCCAAAGAGGTCAAATCCACTTTTACCCATTCATTGCGTACAAAATCCCCTTTCGGTTCTGAAAGAATATCCGTACGATATCCCTCGTCCTTCCTCATCCCTCACAATCCTCATTGCATAATAACACAAAGATTTGAAAGGTCATATTTCTAATCTCTGTTTTCGCAAAGATATAAAAGGAATATTTGAATTTTACACATTTATTTTGAAAATAAATTAACATATTAAAAAAGGAGCCGGGTAGGCTCCTTTTTCCTTTACAAAGCTTTAAGAAATTCTTCAGGATCGGCCATTGCACCAACAAGGCGGGCAATCACTTTCCCCTCCGGATTTATCAGAATCTTAGTCGGGAAAGAAGTAATATTGTACAATTTTAGCAAATCACACTCTTTTTTATCCTCGTTGTTCAATATTTGGGTCCAAGTCATACCATCTTCTTTTACTGCTTGTATCCACATTTTTTTTGCTTGTTCCAGATCTCTCACATTTTCAACGGCAACATTGACAAAGGCCACTTTCCTGCCATATTTCTTATGCAATTCTTTCAAATGGGGATGGGACTCCCGGCAGGGTCCGCACCAACTCCCCCAGAAATCGAGCAAGACATATTTCCCTTTCAGATTCTTCAAAGAAACGTCTTTACCATTCATATCCTTCTTAACAAACTCAGGAGCTATTGTCCCCGGACGATAAGGACGGCCAGCATCCAATTTCCGTTTGAGCATTTCTCCATAAGCCATGTTCTGTGTTTCCTGAGGAAATTGATTAAATATCTGTTCGGCCTCATTTTCATCAAACCAATCGTAATGTTCCAATAGATTTACCAAACTGATATAACTTCGGGGATTTTCTCGTATAAATGCCATTATGGTTTGTTTGTTGGCCTGCATATAAGCATCAAATTCCTCTTTATAATCACGGATATCTCCCCCCTGCATAATATTGGTCATCACCAATTGCCGGTAAGCTACTTCTGCCGGCTTTACCTGTTCATAATACAAACGCCAGTAATCATACGCCACAGTTCCTCCCCTAACCCAATCGACTTCCGGTACTTTCCCTTTTTCAGCCCTGATTTTCATAACAGCATATTCACCAGGAACCACCATCAGACTGACATTCGGATAATAGATGCCCAAGCGGGGTGCCGGACAAGCCAGTTCTTCACACAAAAGCTTCAGAGTCAACCGGGAGGTATCCCGGGCAGCAATATCTAATCTGATCCGGTGATCAGTAAAATCGAAAGTATCCTGTACCATTCCCCGGGGCGTCCATCCCATGATAATCACTTTTCCCTTCTCTACGGCATCAATCTCCGCCTGTAAAGTAAAATCTTTCTTCCCTTCCAACTCCAGCATCTTCATCCGTAGAATACGCTGCTGAAATTCGTCGGCTACCTGCATATTGCTGCATAATAAATCAGCTGCCAGTTGTTTAATCTCCTGAGGTTCGGTCATTACCACATCCAGATCCAACAGAATCAGAAAACGATCCTGATCTTCCAGAACAGGGAATTTTTCCTTACACATTTCCAGAT
>CAJMQA010000312.1 GCA_905215395.1 uncultured bacterium
GGGTCTTTCCAGATCGTGCACAAATACAGTCTCGATCTCTATAGCAGTATAAGCTGTCTTTTCTTTCAGGATCGCCTCACACTTTTTCCGCACTGAACTGATAAAGGGATCGTTCGATTTTTGGAAAACCAAGCGGAAAAGTACTTTTTCCCCTTCTATCCGGATATTCTGAACCATATCCAGACCGACAATATCCTTTGAGGTGCCGGGATATTTGATTTCTGCCAGAATATCTCTGATTTCTTTCATTTTATCTTGCATCATATCTTGTAAATGTTTTAAAACTCTGCAAAGTTAAGATTTATATCCGGGTATTGTATTTTCGTAAACGATTTCTCAGGACTGCATAATCGGGACATACTTTACGGACCAACTTCCAGAATGCTGCAGAATGATTCTTTTCTATCGTATGGCAAAGCTCATGCAATATCACATAGTCGATGATTTCATCCGGCAGTTTCATCAGTTTTATGTTCAGGCTGATATTGTTCTCAAACGAACAACTTCCCCAATTGGATATATTATCCCGGAAAGTCAGACGCCCATAGCGAAACCCGTATTTCTCTGCATATTCCTTCACCCTCCGAGGCAGAAACTGCCGGGCCTCCATGGTATATATTTCCAGTAAAAACTGCTGCACAATCTTTTCAATCCTGCTGAAAACCACTTTTTCAGGAATAGCAAGTGTAATGACTTCCTGTTCTATCCTGTAATAAGGTTTCAACTGGTCGGTCGCAATGATTTTCAACAGATGGAGTTTTGTCTTTATTTCCGCCCCTATCTTCAATCCCACTCCGGTATCCTGTTCATATGCCTCCATGTTCCTGCGGTTCTGCAGTATCCATTCCCTGTTTTCTTCCAGAAATTTTTCCGTCTGCTTCTGGCTGACACCGTAGGGCACACTCACCCATATCCCACGCCCCGGAGCCATCCGGATACGCAGATACCTGATATTTCTACCCCTTCGGATCCTGATTTCCCCTATTCCCGGAAGTTCTATTACATCCATGACGACATTGAAACTAAAAAAGAGAATGCCAGACAGCACTCTCTCTTCAGATTATCTTTTAATTATCCGCCTAAGCTTTCTTCACCAGATCACTCAGTTTAGAAAATGCACCGTCAACAGATTCCATCAGCTCCTTACATATTGCCTGATAGTAAGCCTTCTTTTCAGCTTTAGCCACCCCTCTTCCTGCATTTACTCTCTGTCTCATCCCATTTCTGGTATCTATGATATTCTGTACGATTTCACTGATCGCATCGCTATCCTTTCCATAAGACAGACAATTGATACTATCGTCAATCACAGCGAAAGTCAAACAGTCAATATCTTTCTTTAATCTTCTTATACTAGCCATATCTCAAAAATTTAATTTTTTTCAAAAATAAATATTTTCCGGAAGATAACGTAAGTTTTTGCCTGAAATTATTTTTTATTCTCAATAAAATATTCCAGCAGCATGTCCAGTACGGTGATTGCCGCCATGGCTTCCACTACAGGGACAGCCCTGGGAATCACACAGGGATCATGCCGTCCGCGTGCCTCCAGCAGTACACCTTCCCCATCCCGGCTGACTGTGTACTGCCGCCTGGCAATCGTTGCCACTGGCTTAAAAGCCACCCGGAAATAGATATCTTCCCCATTGGAGATCCCTCCCTGTATACCTCCGGAACGGTTCGATTCAGTCCGGGTTCTTCCTTCCTGCACAATAAAAGGGTCGTTATGCTCACTTCCCCGCATACCAGCAGCAGCAAAACCTGTCCCGTATTCAAACCCTTTGGCCGCATTGATACTCAACATAGCATATGCCAGCCTGGCCTGAAAACGGTCGAATACCGGTTCACCCACTCCGGCAGGAACTCCTGTAACAACACAACTCACTACTCCTCCGACACTATCGCCCTGATCCCGGACTTCGCGGATCAATGCTATCATTTCGTCAGCAACTTTCCCGTCAGGACAACGCACAATGTTTTCTTCGGTTTTTTCCAAATCCAGCTCTTGGAATGAACAGGCTAAACCTATACTTCCCACCCGGGAAGTATAGGCACGTATTTTTATACCATAGCCGGACAAAACCTGTTTGGCCACAGCTCCGGCTACAACCCTCGCGATATGTTCACGTGCCGAAGAACGTCCGCCTCCCCGGTAATCCCGGATGCCGTATTTCTGTTCCCAGGTATAATCAGCATGTGAAGGCCTGTATAAGTTCTTCAGATGATCATAATCCTTGCTTTGCTGATTCCGGTTACGAACCATAAATCCAATGGGCATTCCCGTTGTCCTCCCCTGAAATATTCCGGACAAAATTTCCACTTCATCCGCTTCTTCCCTGGGAGTAGAAACATCCGACTGTCCCGGCCTGCGGCGGTTCAACTCTTTCTGAATCGCTTCTACCGACAATTCTACACCTGCCGGACATCCGTCGATTACACCTCCCACCGCTGCTCCGTGAGATTCTCCGAACGACATCAAACGAAAAATTTTCCCGATTGAATTTCCTGCCATACTTTTCACGTGTTAGTGGCAGCAGCCGCAACCATCATCATGCGAACCGCAACTGCTCCCGCAACCTCCTTCCGAACCGCAACCGCTGCACCCCCCGCATTTGTGGGCATGTAAAGCTTCGATCTCTTCTGCTGTAGCATCCCGTACAGCCAGAACTTCTCCTTTAAAATACAAGTCTTTACCAGCCAGTTCCGGATTAAAATCGATGCGGACCTCTTCGTCCCCGATGGAAAGGATCTTACCCCTCAGATGGCGCCCTACACTGTCCATCATCGGCAAAATGTTTCCGACCACCATCTCTTCCGCCTCTACTTCTTTGAAAATATCCTTGGGTAAATCGACAATCATATCTTCATTCACCTCTCCATATGCATTTGCAGCCGGAATTCTGAAATCAAAGCGATCCCCTTCTTTTTTATTCAGTAGATTCATTTCAAAATATTCCAGGGTCTGATTCTGGCCACAAATAAACTCCAAGGGCCGATCAGCACCGGCTGTTTCCAACAACTCCCCGTCTTTTTCCGTTCTCAGTTCATAACTAACGGAAACCATTTTATTTTTTGCTATCATTCTTATGTATTATTGATTTGTCTCACAAAAGTACTTTATTTCCTTCAAAAAAAATTCAAAATTCATCCCCTATTTCTAAAAAAATGGTACTTTCGCACTAATTTACATTTTTTGGAAGATGCGTCATTACGATTATATCATAGCAGGAAGCGGACTTGCCGGGCTTTATGCAGCCTATCATGCCGCTACTTATGGAAAAGTTGCCTTATTGACCAAATCCGGAATCACTGAAAGTAATTCTTATTTTGCACAAGGAGGAATTGCTGCCGTCACCGACGAAGATGATGCTCCGGCACTCCATTTTGAGGATACCATCATTGCAGGCCGGGGCCTGTGTGATTACCCGGCCGTAGATATCCTGGTCAACGAAGGTCCGAAGCGTATACAGGAACTCATAGAAGCGGGTATGCATTTCGATATGGAAGACGGAAGCCTGGCCTTAGGACTGGAAGGAGGACATCACCGCAAACGTATCCTTCACGCAGGTGGCGATGCCACCGGACGCATGGTGACCAGCTTTATGATCAGCAAGGTCATCAACCACCCCCGGATCGATATCTTTGAAAATCATTCAGTAATCGGTATACTGCAGGAGAATAACCAGTGCTACGGAGTGCGGGCATGGAACCTGGTCACTCAATCGGAAGAGATTTATACTTCCTCCAATACCTTTCTGACCCTCGGAGGAACTTCGGCCATCTATAAACGTACAACCAATCCGCACACCACAATCGGTGACGGACTGGCTTTGGCTTATAATGCCGGTTGTGAAATTTCAGACATGGAATTCATACAGTTCCATCCCTCAGCCATCTGTACAGAATCGGAAGAGGCTTTTCTCATCAGTGAAGCAGTCCGGGGAGAAGGCGCTTGGCTGATCAATCAAAACGGAGAACGTTTTATGCCTGCCATACACGAACTGGCAGAACTAGCTCCCCGGGATATTGTAGCCCAGTCTATTTACCAACAAATGCGCAAGTATAATCAGGATTTCGTATGGTTATCTCTCAAACATCTCGCTCCTGAATTAATTAAACGCCGTTTCCCAAATATCTACGAAAAAT
>CAJMQA010000313.1 GCA_905215395.1 uncultured bacterium
ACTCCGGACGTTTATGCTCCTTCAATAATATCTACACCTCATTATGCGTAGCCTCCTGCACCTGATCCCGGTTTTTCTCCGTCCGATCTTTCAGTTTTTCCTGAATGATATGGGCACCAATATTGGAAGTCATAATGATGATGGTATTTTTAAAATCGACCGTACGGCCTTTATTATCCGTCAGACGTCCGTCATCCAATACTTGTAACAGTATATTAAAAACGTCGGGATGCGCCTTTTCGATTTCATCCAACAGAACAACCGAATATGGTTTTCTCCGGACCGCTTCCGTCAATTGTCCGCCTTCATCGTAGCCAACATATCCGGGAGGTGCTCCGATCAACCTGGACACCGAATGTTTCTCCTGATATTCGGACATATCGATACGCGTCATCTGGGTTTCATCGTCGAACAGAAACTCTGCCAAAGCCTTCGCCAATTCGGTTTTACCGACACCGGTAGTCCCCAGGAAGATAAATGATCCGATGGGTCTGCGGGCATCCTGCAAACCTGCCCGGTTCCTACGCACCGCATCCGCCAAGGCAGCAATAGCCACTTCCTGACCCACAACCCGGCGGTGCAGTTCTTCTTCCAGGTGCAGCAGTTTCGTCCGCTCACTTTGCATCATCCGGTTCACTGGGATTCCCGTCCACCTAGACACAACAGAGGCTATGTCATCGGCAGTTACTTCTTCCCGGATCAATGATTCTCCATGTTTCATCCCGGCCAATTTCTCCTTGACTTCCCCGATACGCTGTTCAGCTTCTTTGATCTTTCCATAACGCAATTCAGCCACTTTACCGTAATCGCCTTCACGCTCTGCACGGCTGGCTTCAAACTTATATTGCTCTATGGCATCTTTATTTTTTTGGATCTCATCGATCAAAGAACGTTCGGATTCCCATTGAGCCCGCAATTTTGTTCTTTCCTCGTTCAGATCAGCCAGTTCTTTCTGGATATCGGACAATTTCTTACTCGTACCTTCCCGCTTCAAAGCCTCCTTCTCTATTTCCAGTTGTTGAATCTTCCGGTCCAATTCGTCTATTTCTTCCGGGACAGAGTTCATCTCCAATCGCAGCTTGGCCGCAGCTTCATCCACCAAATCAATGGCTTTATCCGGTAAAAAACGGTCCGAAATATAACGGTGTGATAATTCTACAGAAGCTATAATCGCATCATCCGTAATCCGTACTTTATGGTGATTTTCATATTTTTCTTTCAAACCACGCATAATACTGATAGCGCTCATGACATCCGGCTCATTGATCATTACCTTCTGAAAACGTCTCTCCAATGCCTTATCCTGTTCAAAATATTTTTGATACTCATTCAGGGTTGTCGCCCCGATAGCCCGCAGATCTCCTCTTGCCAGAGCTGGTTTCAGGATATTGGCAGCATCCATGGCCCCCTCGGATTTCCCCGCTCCGACCAAAGTGTGTATTTCATCAATAAACAAAATAATCTCACCTTCAGAAGCCAAAACTTCATTCACTACGGCTTTCAAACGTTCTTCAAACTCACCTTTATATTTCGCTCCTGCAATCAGGGCACCCATGTCCAGGGAAAAGATTTGTTTGGAAGACAAATTACTCGGAACATCCCCATTGACAATACGCTGGGACAAACCTTCAGCTATTGCCGTTTTTCCCACTCCCGGTTCTCCTATCAGGATCGGATTGTTTTTCGTACGGCGTGAAAGGATCTGTAATACCCGCCGGATTTCATCATCCCGGCCAATCACCGGATCCAACTTACCGTTCCGGGCACGTTCATTCAGATTAATTGCATATCTGCCCAAAGCATCATAGCTTTCCTCCGCCGACTGCGAATTTACTTTTGAACCTTTTCGTAATTCTGCTATCGCATTTTTGGTATCTTTTTCAGTCAATCCGCTATCCTTCAGCAACTGGGCCACCTGATCACGGCTATCCAATAATCCCAATAAAATATGTTCCAGGGATATATACTGATCCCCCATCTCTTTCGCCAGCCGCATGGCTTTATCTAAAGCTTTATTGCTGTCTGAAGATAAATATACTTCACCTCCGGAAACTTTTGGGTAAGAATCGATAATCCGGTCGAGAGCTGCCGTCAGGTTGTTGCCGTTTACTCCCAGCTTATTGAAAATAAACTGAGTAATATTCTCACCAACATTGATGACAGCCTTCAGCAGATGACCTGTTTCAATGGCCTGCTGACCTTTACTTTGCGCAAGCTGCACTGCTTCCTGCAATGCCTCCTGTGACTTGATTGTATAATTGTTCATATTTACGCTCTCCTTTCCGTTGATGAAGAAATACAAATCTTATACCGATTCCATCCCGGAAAGGTTTCAGCAAACTTTTTTACATCTATTTGTCAAATTGACATAATAAATATAAATTTACATGACAAAATGTCTTACAGATTCATAAAAACATAAGAGATGATATTGGCTCCCATCTGTAAAGCCTGCAAACGTTTCTCTTCAGGATCATGGTGTACTTCGGGATCTTCCCACCCATCCCCGAGATCAGTTTCATAAGTAAAAAGCACCACAAGACGTCCCTCCTTGATAATCCCTAAAGCCTGAGGCCGCTTTCCATCGTGTTCATGGATTTTAGGTAATCCCTCGGGAAATTTATACTTTTGGCGGAAAATGGGATGTTCCCATGGAATTTCGATCAGTTCATCATCCGGAAATACCTTTTTCATCTCCCGCCGGAAAGCAACTTCCATTCCATAATTATCATCGGCATGAAGAAAACCTCCTCCCAGCAAATAATTCCGGAGATTCTGCGCTTCTGCAAGTGTAAATACAATATTTCCATGACCTGTCATATGAACATAGGGATAATTAAAAATATCCCGGCTATCAGGTTCCACCGTTACCGGTTCTTTTGCTAAATCCGTTTCCAGATTTTCATTGCAAAACCGGATCAGATTCGGAAGTGCGGTCGGATTGGCATACCAATCGCCCCCTCCCTTATATTTCAGTAAAGCCAGTTTCGTTTTCGTCTCCTGTCCCCACATCCACCTGGGAAAAAATACAAATAAAGCTACCAATAAAACAATCTTCCAAATATGCACCATAATGATACTTTTAAACCCGGTTCATAAAATTTATGCTATGGCAAGCCACTATCCCGGCTGTTTCGGTGCGTAACCGGCAATTCCCCAAAGTAACAGGCACGAACCCATATTCTCTGGCCACAGTCACCTCCTCTTCGGAAAAATCCCCCTCAGGTCCGATCAGGATCACCACATCGTTCCCAAGCCGATACACATCGTCCAAACGCTGCTTTTTCCCTGGATGGCAATGGGCTATGAATTTCTGTTTTTCACCGCAACTTGCAATAAACTGCCTGAAATCAGCCATCGGATTCAGATGGGGCAAATATGCTTTCAACGATTGTTTCATCGCTGCAACAATCACCTTTTCCAAACGTTCCTCCTTCACAACCTTCCGTTCCGAATGTGCCGTATTTAACAGGGAGATCTCATCGATTCCTATCTCTGTACATTTTTCCAGCATCCATTCGATCCGGTCAATATTTTTGGTCGGAGCTATGGCCAAATGTAAATGAAAAGGACGTTTTCCATAATCCCTCACCCGGTCAGTAATCCTTACCTGACAACCTTTTATCTCTGCACGCACGATAACGCCATTGCACCAGTTCCCGCATCCATCAACCAATACAACATTTTCCCCGGCAGCCAGTCTCAACACCCGGACACAATGTTTTGATTCTTCCGGATTCAGTACATATTCATCGCCATGAATATCAGGTGTATAAAATAAATGCATATCGGACTTATTGAAATTTCCACAACAAAACTACATGTTTTAAATCAAATTCAGACAAAATTATTATAAAATGATACTTCGAAAAAATGCCGCCTCTTCAGAAAAGGCGGCACTCTGCTAAAAGATCAAATATATCTATTACTCATCTTCATCAATTTCCTGATAAGCTTTCAGCAACTCATCCTGCACCTCAGAAGGAACCTTTTCATATCCTGCGAAACTCATGGTAAAGGTGGCACGTCCTCCGGAAATAGAACTCAAAGCAGTAGAATAACGCTGCATTTCCTTCAAAGGCACTTTAGCTTTGATCTTCTGGAAACCGCTATCCGTATCCATACCCATGATCATA
>CAJMQA010000314.1 GCA_905215395.1 uncultured bacterium
GGTTCAGGGAAAGAGTGCAGGCCATGTTGATGAATCAGATGGCAGTACATCCGGGTTCTTTTATCATTATCTATGCAGAACCCAGACATCTTGTGGCTGGTATGAACGGCGATGCCGAACATATGTCGGAATTGTTGAATGTGCTTGTATTCGAAGATTATACGAAAGAGGAGTTGATGATGATTCTGAAACGTCGTCTGGATAAGGAGAACATGAAGATGACGACAATTGCCCGTCGTTATATGGTGGGTTTTATTGGTTCACTGGTAGCTACAGAGGAAAGAAGTCATTCCAGTTCCCGTTTAATGCGTATTGTAGCTGACCTGATTGTCCGTAATTGCTTGCAACGGATTGCTAAAACAGGTAAGGTGGTTGCCGGAGAGACGATTTCCGTACAGAAACAGGATGTAACAATGTTTACGGAACAATTTGTAGCTGGACTGATGAACGAGAGGAAACGGATAGGATTTGTATAATTGGCCGGGGAAAAAATAAAAACGGAGAAATGTTAATTTTCTCCGTTTTTTATTTCAGGGAATTCCTTTTTTACTTTCCGAGCATTTTGCAGATTTCGTTGTATACAAATTCACCGGTAAATCCAAATTTTTCATCCAGCACTTTGGCCGGGGCAGAATATCCGAAATGGTTCACTCCGTGAATTTTACCATTACATCCCACAAGCCCTTCCAGGGTGACAGGTAAGCCTGCTGTCAACCCGAATTTTGGTTTTGCTGCCGGGATGACTTTTTCCTGATAAGCTGCTGGTTGCTGCCGGAAAAGTCCTTCTGAAATAGCTGATACAATCTGAGAGCTTATTCCTTTTCTCTCTTTCAGCAAATGAGCAGCATCTACCAGGGTTGCTACTTCTGAACCTGAAGCAATCAGGATAACTTCTGGATTTTCTCCGGTTTTCTGAACAATATATGCGCCTTTCTCTGCCTGTAATGCCTCATCGTAACGATTACCCTGGGCTGGCAGATCATTGACGTTCTGTCGGGATAATATCAGGGCAGTCGGAGTTTTGGTATTTTCCATGGCCATTTTCCAGGCTACCGTAGTTTCTGCTGAGTCGGCAGGACGTAGTGCCAGCATACTCATCTCTCCGGCATGATTCTGCATTTTCTCCATGAGACGCAATTGGGCTTCATGTTCGATCGGCTGGTGGGTAGGACCGTCTTCTCCTACACGGAAGGCATCATGCGACCAGATATATTTTACCGGTACCTGCATTAAAGCTGACAGACGGAAGGCTGGTTTCATATAGTCGGAAAATACAAAGAAAGTAGCACATGCAACATGTATACCTCCGTGAAGAGCAATACCGTTACATAATGCTGCCATGGTTAGTTCAGCTACACCTGCCTGCAGGAATTTTCCGCTGAAATCGCCTTTTACCAGATTACGGGCTCCTCCCTTGATAAAACCATCGGTCTTGTCTGAGTTGGAAAGGTCGGCTGAGCTGACTATCATGTTGTCAACTTCCTGAGCCAGAGTGATCAGTACATCTGCAGAAGCGGCGCGGGTGGCTAAGTTGGCTTTGTGTGCAATAGCTTTGTAATCAATAGTAGGGGTTTCTCCTGACATGTATTTATGGAATCTGGCGGCCAGTTCCGGATGGGCTTGTTCCCAGGTTGCCTGTTCTGCTTTTTTCTTTTGGGCATAGGCTCTCTTTTCTTCCAGAATTTTAGCATAGTATTCCTGAACGTCGGGGAATATGACGAAGGGATTCTGGGGATCTCCTCCCAGATTTGTAATGGTATTTTCATAGGAAGCGCCGGCAGCACTTAACGGCTGGCCATGGGTAGATACTTTGTTGGAAAAATCTTCTGCATTAGGACCTACAGCTCCTTTGCCCATTAATGTACGGCCGATAATCAGAATCGGACGTTCTGTTTCTGCATGTGCTGCTTTCAATGCTTTACGGATTTCTCCGGCATCATTGCCATTGATGGTGATGACTTTCCATCCCCAGGCTTCATATTTTTTGGCGGTGTCTTCATGGGTAACTTCATCTACCTTAGTAGAAAGCTGAATGTTGTTGGAGTCATAAAACATGATCAGGTTTGACAATCCCAAAGTACCTGCAATACGTCCGGCTCCCTGCGAAATCTCTTCCTGTATTCCTCCGTCAGAGATAAAAGCATAAGTTTTGTGTGCCATCCATTCTCCGAAACGGGCTACTAGAAAACGTTCTGCAATGGCAGCTCCGACAGCCATTGCATGGCCTTGCCCCAGAGGACCGGAGGTGTTTTCCACTCCGCGTTTTACATCTACTTCCGGATGACCGGGGGTAATGCTTCCCCATTGACGGAAATTCTTCAGATCTTCCATGCTATATTTGCCAATCAGACTCAGGGTTGCATAAAGCATCGGTGACATATGGCCCGGGTCCAGGAAAAAACGATCCCGGTTTACCCATTCTGCATCATCCGGATCAAAATTCAGGAATTCGGAATATAAAACATTCACATAGTCGGCTCCTCCCATTGCTCCTCCGGGATGGCCTGATTTTGCTTTTTCAACCATTGAGGCTGCCAGAATACGGATGTTGTCCGCTGCTCTGTTGGTAATTGTATTCATGGATATCGGTTTAAAGTATATTTTTATTTTCTGCAAAATTATAAATTATCTATTGAATAATGAAAGTAGTTTATATACTGGTTTCCTTTTTCTTTGTTCAGAGGTTTAAATCCTTGTAAATATGTTCCCACCAGGCTGGCTGTCCTTTCAGATACTTAGCGAAGTAGGAGAGGATGGTATTGTTCCATAAGATGCGTTGGTTGTAATCGACAACAGCATGGTCTGCATCCTTGACAAATACTAGTTCTGCATCTTTCCCCAATAATTTTAAAGCTGTATAGAAAGATATACTCTCATTGGTCGGAACATTGACATCTTTAGTACCGTGAATTAACAATAGGGGTACTTTCACTTTGTCAGCATTGAATAGCGGACTTTGGTCGACATAGATATCCTTGCGGTTCCAGGGAAACGCATGAGCAGATGCGTTGGTACTGTATCCGTATCCCCAATATCCGCCCCCCCAATAGCTGGAGATGGAAGAGATTCCGGCATGTGAGATAGCACAGGCAAAGATATCTGTTTGTGTAGCCAGGTATTCTGTAGTAAAGCCGCCGTAAGAAGCTCCCATACAACCAACTTTTTTAGGATCTACAAACGGATGTGCTTTTAAGAAAGCTTTGGTAGCAGAGATGATTTCATCTGCTGTGATTTTACACCAGTTATTTTGATGTCTGGCTGAAAATTCCTGGCCGTAACCAATTGCGCCTGAAGGTTGCAGTACATATACGATATAACCGTTGGCTGTATATAAATTGAAAGGCCAGCGTCCTCCGAAACTACGGGATACCGGTGTTGTACCTCCATAGTAGTAAACAATCATCGGGTATTTTTTCGAAGGATCAAAATTGGCAGGTAAATAGAAACGTCCGTCTATAGTAGTCCCTTTTTTATATTGATAATCCCAGTCTTTCATCTCTCCGAACACAACATTTTGATATTGTGCTTCGGAGGGATTGTCCCAAAGTGCAGATTTCTCATCGGTAAGATTTAGTGTATAGATTTGTGCAGGGTAATTGGTCATTGAAGCTGTATACATCATTTGATCAGCATTTTCAGCATAACTAGTCTGGAGAATCATGTCTCCCGGACAGTCAAGGCGTTTGAATTTACCATCCTTATAACTGTAAATACGCACAAAATCAGCATCTGTCACTTTCAGATAGATTGTCCCGTTTTTATGCCAGACAGCATCCTCGATAGAGGGATTGAAATCACGGCTGACAGCTTCGGCTTTGTGGGTAGCGAGGTCATATATATATAATTGGATATCATATTGGTTGGCAATAGGTTGTTTCCCCAGGTTTTCGCCAAGCTTTCCAAAAGCTGAAGGACCTCCGGTGATCAATAATTTCTGACCATCCGGTGAAAAACTACAGGAAATAGAGAAAGAACGGTCTTTCCATAAAGTATCTACTTTCTGTGTAGACATATCCATCAGATAAATGTTTTGTTTGTTGTATGGATATTCTGTATAGGCGGGACGTGAAGTGGAGAAAATCAGCTTTTTCCCGTCATTACTGATGGACATCAGGGAAGTACTCAGATTTCCCC
>CAJMQA010000315.1 GCA_905215395.1 uncultured bacterium
TATATTGGCTTTTGTGCCTGAAAGCATGGCATCGATACGGTGTGAGATCGGCTGGCCAATTTCGACGTTGACACCTTTCAGCTCTCCGAGCTGCTGCCTCACATCTGCCAGAAATTCGTCCCTGCTGCGGTCTTGTAACTCAAAAGGTGCTTCAATTTCAGAAACATTCACGCCCAGGGCATGCTCGTCCAGTTCGGCACGTCCTGTTTTACGGGCCACAGTCTGTATTTCCGGTATGTTGAGCAGTATATTTTCAGTCATACGTCCCATTTTATCAGATTCTTCCAGGGAGATTCCCGGCATGGTACTGATATTTATGGTCAGTGAACCTTCATTGAAAGGAGGCAGGAAGCTACGTCCGAGATTGAAAAGAATGAGCAGTGAAAGTACCAGCAAAACTGAAGCACTGCCGATGACAAACTTTTTATGACGGAGTGCCTGGTCTAAAGCTTTCCGGTATATTTTTTTCAGACTGCGGGAAACAAAAGGTTCTTTTTCACTTTTTTTCAATGCTTTTTCTGTGGTCAGCATATAGCTGCAGAGTACCGGAGTCAGTGTCAAGGCAATGATTGTAGAAGCAAACAGAGCTACAACGAAGGCGATACCTAACGGAATCAGCATACGTCCCTCCATTCCGGAAAGAAAAAATAAGGGCAAGAAACAAGCTACAATAATCAGGGTAGAATTTAAGATCGGCATCCGTACTTCCTTTGATCCTTCAAATACGATTTCCAGTACCGGACGGCGTTCTTCTATCGGTTTGAACCTATTTTCGCGTAGGCGCTTGTACACATTCTCAACATCTACAATTGCATCGTCTACCAAAGAACCGATGGCGATGGCCAGCCCTCCGAGACTCATTGTATTGATTGTTAATCCCAGTGCATGCATAACTAAAACGGCCATCAACAGGGAAAGTGGAAGAGCTACCAGTGAAATGATTGTCGTCCGGAAATTCATCAGGAAGAAAAAGAGTACGACAATGACAAATACAGAACCTTCCATCAGGGCTTTCTGGATATTGTTGATAGAGCTGTTGATGAATCGCGACTGGCGGAAAATATCAGTAGATATTTGTACATCTGAGGGCAGGGTCTTCTGCAATTCCTGGATGGAAATGTCCAGTTTGTCAGTTAGCTCCAGAGTATTGGTATTAGGCTGTTTGGTGACAGTAACCAATACGGCAGGTTTTCCCTTTTCGGAAGCCAGACCGAGTTTCGGCGTTTTTGCACCGATTTGAACGTCTGCAATGTCTGACAGGGTAATGGGACGGTCATTGACTGTTTTTACTACAGCTTTGGCCAGTTCATCCACATTGGTTGTGGCTATAACTCCTTGTACTATATATTCGTTTCCATATTCATAGAGAATGCCGCCGGTTGAGTTCTGATTCATGTTTTCCACGACGGGGAGTACTTCATCCATACTGATGTTATAGTATTTCATCCGGGCCGGATCGAGCAGAATCTGATATTCTTTGATATCGCCACCAATAACAGCAACTTGTGCAACTCCACCGGTAGAGAGCAGACGGGGACGTATAGTCCAGTCGGCAATGGTACGTAAATCCTGTAAGGAGGTACTGTCGGCTGTCAGGCCGATGATCATCATCTCTCCCAGAATGGAAGATTGCGGTCCTAAGGTGGGGTTACCTACTGTTGACGGCAGGCTTTCTCCAAGGGTTGCCAGCTTTTCAGAGACGATTTGACGGGCTGTATAGATATTGGTGCCCCATTCAAATTCAACCCATACTACCGAGAAACCTGTGGTGGAGGAAGAGCGGACACGGCGTACGTCTGTGGCTCCGTTTACGGCAGTTTCTACAGGAAAAGTGACAAGGCGTTCCACCTCCTCAGGAGCCATTCCCTGGGCTTCTGTCATGACCACTACGGTCGGAGCATTCAGATCAGGAAAAACGTCTACCTCCATATTGCGGGCAGTCATACTTCCCCAGATCAGTAATGCTACTGCTGCAATCATTACCAACAAACGGTTGTGTAATGAATATTGTATGATTTTATTTAACATCTTATAATAAGCTTAGGGATTTTATTTTAATGTTCATGGCTGTGACCGTGGGGGATTGCTCCGGAGGCTGAGGCCATCTTTACCTGATAGGCTCCGCGGGTGACAACCCGGTCGCCGGGATTCAGGCCTTTTACAATTTGTACTTCTTTGCCATTGTTGGCTCCGGTTTTTACCTCCTGCTTCCTGTAACCCTCTTCATCCAACTGAACATATACATAAAAGTTTCCCATTTCATTGGTTAAAGCAGAGACCGGGATATGAATCACATTTTCCATGGGGGTAGAGATCAAATATATTTCAACGAAAGAGCCGGGAATAATATCTCCGCGATTGTCGAATTCAAAGGTTACCGGAATAAAAAATGAATTGGCTCCGGCAGCTTTACCTACTGATAAAAGTTTTCCCCCCAGCTCCGGTAAAGCATACACCTGATTGTCATAAGGAGTCTGAAAGTTGGCGTTGCTGATCGTATTCAGTGATTTATAATGCTTTTCTGAAACATCAGCTCTTAGTACCAGGCGTTTGTTCTGGGAGATTGTGGCAATAGCCTGGCCTGCGGTGACATACTCTCCGTCTTTTACAGCTATGTTCTTTACATAACCGTTCAGCGGGCTATTAATGTTGACTCCTTTAGCAGATTGTTTGCCGGAGATGGCATCGAAGGCTAGTTGGGCATTTTGGTAATTTAACCGGATGGTTTCAAATTCTTTTTGTGATATGATTTTGTCTGTAATCAGTTTCTGGGCACGTTCATATTCGGCTTTTGATTTCTCAAAGTTTGCTTTAATGCGGGAATAGTAATCTCCCTCACCCAGATTTTTCGATGAGATATGGAATAGGGTTTGATCCTGTTTTATAGCACTTCCTTCTGCCAGATCATTGCTGGCATAGGAAATTACTCCATTATTAGTTGCTACTATAACCGATTCGTCCCCGGGAGCAGGAAGTACTTCGCCAGTTGTTTTGATGATCTGATGAAAAGTTCCGGGTTGTATTTTCTGTACTTCAAAGTCGGTTTTTGCAGCCTGAGCTTTGGTAAATATAATTTCGTCACTAGGCCCGGTTTCCGGTTTTTCTCCGTGCTCATGCTCATGATCGTGTCCCTCATGCTCGTGATCGTGTCCCTCATGATTATGTCCTTCATGACTGTGAGCGGCATGTTCTGCTGCCGTTTCATTTGTACGGTTGTTTTGTTGTTTGGCATTTCCTTTGCAGCCATAAAAACACATGGCCAAAACGGTCAGTGCTATAATAATATATTTCATATGTTTGATTTTTTATTTATAGTAATGTACAGACCACCATAAGCATTTATTTTTTTGCTTATAGTTGGTTTTCACTCTTGGGGCATTACTATCCTCTTGGAGGAGCTCTTCCGGCAAGTTCTGAAATAAGGCATATGGAATGTAGTTTTTCCCGGTATGGATTTTCGGGAAATGTTTTACTTTCTGCCTTGTTGGACAATAGTTGAAATATATCTTCAATGAAGAAAAGGGCAATTGTAAAATGATGGCAATGACCTGCAGCACATGAATGTTCTAAACTTTGAACACGGCTGATTTTTGTTTGAAGCAGACTTCTGACACAACCCAAGTCTTCATTTAAAGGACCTTCATCGTGTGAATGACGGGTATTGGTCGCGGAATTTTCATTTTCGCAATGAGTAGTTGCAAAACAGATATATTCCTGATGATGGTGGTGTGGAAAGACAGTAAACGCAAGCATAACTATGCTTGCCAGGGACATAAAAAATATAGCAGTATATTTTTTTACCATCTTTGCATTTTGAAGGATCTGTTACAAAGATAAAGTTAACAGTTGGTTATGCAAAATTTCTGTCACCTTTTAAATTTTTATTAACTAAAACAAAGAAACGGGGAAACCGTCTCTTCGTTATTTTTGGTGCATATTCAGAAATCCCCGGATCATCATCTCTGCTGTGGCAGGATTGGTTGCGATGGGGACATTGTGTACATCACATACCCGCATTAACATTTGTACATCCGGTTCGTGAGGATGTTTCCCGAGCGGATCCCGGAAAAAAATGACCATTTCAACTTTGTGTTCAGCTACCAATGCGGCAATCTGAGCGTCTCCCCCC
>CAJMQA010000316.1 GCA_905215395.1 uncultured bacterium
GACTGGAAGGCCCGGATTACACGGAAACGTGTGTTACGCGGTTCGATGACATCATCGATGTAACCGTAGGAAGCGGCTTTGTATGGGTTTGCGAATGCTGTATTGTACTCTTCTTCTTTCTCTGCAATGAATTTGGCTTTTTCCTCAGGGTCTGTGATAGCTGCAACTTCTTTTCCGTACAGCACTTCAATAGCTCCTTTGGCTCCCATTACGGCGATTTGTGCTGTTGGCCATGCATAGTTGAAGTCGCCGCGTAATTGTTTACAAGACATTACGTCATGTGCTCCACCATAAGATTTACGCAGGGTAACAGTTACTTTGGGAACAGTAGCTTCTCCGTAAGCAAACATTAATTTGGCTCCGTGAGTAATGATACCGCCATATTCCTGTACACGTCCCGGTAAGAATCCCGGTACATCTACCAATGTTAATACAGGAATGTTAAAACAGTCGCAGAAACGTACAAAACGGGCTGCTTTGCGGGAAGATTCAATGTCAAGAACTCCGGCATAGAAGCTTGGCTGGTTGGCAATAACACCAATGGAACGTCCTCCCATCCGGCAGAATCCGACGATGATATTGCGGGCATAACGTTTGTGTACTTCCAGGAATTTACCGTTATCTACAATGGCTTCGATCACTTCCAGCATGTTGTACGGAAGATTGGGATTGTCAGGGATCAAACTGTTCAGTTTATCTTCCATACGGTCGATAGGATCGTTGCAAACGACCATCGGGGCTTCTTCCAGATTATTGGAAGGCAGGTAAGAAAGCAGATCACGGATCAGAGAAATACCCTCTTCTTCATTTTCTACCATGAAGTGAGAAACACCTGATTTGGTTGAGTGTACTTCTGCACCTCCTAAATCTTCAGTACTGATGTCTTCTCCGGTAACAGTTTTTACAACTTTAGGACCGGTAACGAACATGTAAGAAGTCTGATCGGTCATCAGAATAAAGTCGGTCAAAGCCGGGGAATACACGGCACCTCCGGCACAGGGACCGAAAATTGCAGAAATCTGAGGAATTACCCCGGAAGCTAAAATGTTGCGCTCGAATATTTCAGCATAGCCTGCCAGAGAGTTGACTCCCTCCTGGATACGGGCACCTCCGGAGTCATTCAAACCGATAATCGGAGCTCCTACTGTCATCGCTTTGTCCATGACTTTACAGATTTTCTGAGCCAACATTTCAGAAAGTGCTCCTCCGAAAACGGTGAAATCCTGAGCAAAAACAAATACAACACGTCCGTTGATCGTTCCTTGTCCGGTTACAACTCCGTCTCCCAGGAATTTAGTTTTTTCCATACCGAAATTGCTGCAACGATGAGTGACAAACATGTCAAACTCTTCAAAGCTGTCTTCGTCCAGTAACATGGCAATTCTTTCCCGGGCTGTATATTTCCCTTTTTTGTGCTGAGATTCAATGCGTTTTTCCCCGCCGCCTAATTTCGCTTGTACTCGTAAGTCAATCAGTTCTTTGACTTTATCTTGATTTGTGGCCATAATAATAGTTTAAGAATTTAGAAATACCGGAATTCAAAAAGTCAAAAGATGTGAAAATGGAAATCAGTTAAGATGGATTTTCATTCCCACATCTTTAAATTTTGCATCTCCGGATTTATTTTATTTTTTTCCGCAAAGTTCTGTCAATACACGATTTGTTGATTTCGGATGTAAGAAACCAATCTGTAATCCTTCAGCACCTGAACGGGGAGTTTTATCGATCAGCTGGCAACCTGCTGCTGCTGCATCATTTAAAGCCTGTGCAACATCTTCAACAGCAAATGCAATGTGGTGCATTCCTCCACCATTTTTCTCGACAAATTTACCGATCGGACCTTCCGGATCTGTGGATTCAAGTAATTCAATCTTGGTCTGTCCTACCTGGAAGAAAGCTGTTTTCACTTTCTGATCTTTTACTTCTTCAACAGCATAACATTTTAAACCAAGTACTTTTTCGTAAAAAGGAATAGCTTCTTCTAAGCTTTGAACAGCAATACCGATGTGTTCGATATGGGTTGGTTTCATGATGATTAAATTGTTTTGTTAATATTTATATTGAAAAATGTTTGATATTCAATTTTTTATGTTGTAAAACATGTTTTGCACACCTTTCAGGATTTCTTTCGAAAACGTTTTTCCAGCAAAAACGTTCCAAAATTACGGATTGTTATTGCGATTATCAAGCAAAATCACAAGATAATTTTTTGTTTTTGATGTTTAGAATTGTTATAAATAAGAGTCCGGAATTTTTGTTCTGTTGTGGTTGGTTATTGCGATAAACCTGAATAAAAAATAAACCTTTTACAGGTGAGGAACGTATAAAAAAACAAATGTTCTTTAAATTTGAATATCAGAGATTAAAATGATAAAACATGGGGTTATGAATAAACAAAGATTTGTCGTTATTATTGTTGCTCTTATTGGTATGATTGCAACTTTTTTACCTTGGTATCGGATTGTCCAGGTAGGTACCGTATCGGGATTGTCTTCTTCCGGCTGGTTTACCTTTTTGATGTTTCTGATTGTGATTGTTCTGACTTTGCGGAAGAATTTGCATGAGGATATGAGTATGGGAATGGCTTGGAGTATTACGATTTTCAGCCTGTTGGCTTCTTTTGTTGTCTTGTGGAGAATGATAGATGTCTGGTTTGCAAAAGAGGGAATGTTTAGTTTAGGTGGAGATATGCAAGGAATTATGGGGAGTCAGGTGGCTGTTGGATATGGGGCCTGGATTGTTGTGATTGCAGGAATTGGCATTCCTTTTGCGGGATATCTTTTCAGAGACCGTTCGTTTCGCCGGGTTTGAGAATAAAAGGTGAAAAATTTTTACTTTTTATCTTTTTTTCTTTATCTTGTGACACTTTTTTACTGTACTTACTATAAAATTGAAAAATATGTTTGAAACAAGTGTTTACAAGAACAGACGTTTACATCTGAAAGAAAAAATGAGTGGAGGAGTCGTATTGATTCTGGGGAATGGTGAGGCGCCGGCAAACTACAAGGACAATACGTATAAATTCCGTCAGGATAGTTCTTTTCTTTATTTCTTTGGTTTGAATCTGCCGGGATTTGCCGGAGTTTTAGATATAGATTCCGGTGAGGAATATATATTCGGCAATGATGTGGATATGGATGATATCATCTGGATGGGACCTCAACCGAGCGTAAAAGAGATGGCTGCCCGTGTCGGAGTTGACCGTACAGCTCCTTATGCCCGGTTGACGGATTATCTGAAAGAAGCTATTGCCCAGGGACGACGGATCCATTTTCTGCCTCCTTACCGTTTCCGCAATATGCTTTTAATTGAAGAGCTGCTGGGTATTCATCATTCGCTGGTGAAGGAATATGCATCCCTGGAATTGATTAAAGCAGTTGTGGCTTTGCGTTCAGTGAAAGAAGCCTGTGAAATAGAGGAAATAACGAAGGCCTGCAATATCGGTTATGAGATGCATACCGCTGCAATGCGTAATTGTAAGCCAGGAGTGAAGGAACAGTATATTGCCGGAATACTGGAGGGAATTGCTGCCTCGTACGGAAGTATGGTTTCATTTCCGGTGATATTATCACAGAACGGGGAAACACTTCATAATCACGACCACAGTCAGATTTTGCAGAAAGGGCGCTTGATGTTAACGGATGCCGGAGCAGGAGAGGTGTCTAATTATTGTTCGGATTTTACCCGTACTATTCCTGTAGGCGGGAAATTTACCGGCCGTCAGAAAGATATATATAATATTGTATTGGCTTGCAATAATAAGGCTATTGAAATTGCCAGGCCGGGAGTGACTTATCAGTATGTACATCTGGAGGTGTGTAAAGTGTTGGCTCAGGGATTAAAGGAACTAGGGTTGATGAAGGGAAATGTAGATGAAGCTGTTGCCGCTGGTGCACATGCTTTGTTTATGCCTCATGGATTGGGGCATATGATGGGATTGGATGTTCATGATATGGAAGATCTTGGACAGATTTATGTGGGATATGACGATCAGACACGCCCTATCAATCAGTTTGGGACTTCTTCTTTGCGGATGGGGCGTTGTTTGCAGGAAGGATTCGTCATTACCGATGAGCCGGGTTGCTAT
>CAJMQA010000317.1 GCA_905215395.1 uncultured bacterium
CTGAGTCCGGCAGTGGAGGAGCTTATTATCAGATTCAGATTACTTTTCAATGCTGCACTGCGGAAGGAAACCTACTTTTTTCCCACCAAATCATTCACCAGTTTTTCGAAAAAGCCCTTATAAGAAGAAAGATTCACTTTTCCGGTCTCCCGTTCCTTACGCTCCATTTCGGAAGCAGTCCAGGCAAACCAACGGGCAGCTTTATAGCGGATAGCTTCATCATGGCATTGGGCATTGATCTTCAGTCCCCAACTATAGAGTTCGGCATCAGAAATTTGTTCTTCGTTCCATTTTTCCTCGGCCAATTCGACATAGGTTCTCCAATCTCCAGTCTTCTCCGCAGCATGCATACGGGCATTACGAACGATATTCCGCCAACCTTCTACTTTTTCCTTCTTTAAACGTTTCGTGTAAGCTTTAAACCCGGCCTCATCGAATACCCCATCCCGCACAAAATCTTCAGCCCCGGCAACCCACAGAGCCGCAATTTTTTTCTTTACCTCAGCTTCTCCATATTTTCCGGCCAGTTCATTACGATGTAACAACAGATAATCAAAAAGCTCCGGGTCTATCACCATCACATACCGGTTAAACAGCTCCCAATTCTCTTTTTTTTCCAGACATCCCGCCGGTAAAGCCAATAGATAACCAGCAGCTGCCTTCGAAGCCTCTTCATTCCATCCGGCCCGGCTTGTCCGGTCTATGTATTCCAGAACAAATGCAGGTTGACGGTTACCGGCTCCATATTCCTCTTTCATGGCAGCAATTCCTTTATTCTCCAAAGCCAGACGGGCTTCTGCCTCCAAATTCTCCGGATCAGACAATTGCAGCACTTTATGCACCAATTCCCCGTCCCGGTTATAAAAAACAAAAGCAGGTTTATCGGACTCCTGTGCAAAGGAAACAAATTGCTGATTGACAAGTCCGGCAACATCAGGGTCCGCCAGTAAATTCCGTTTCATCTCTTCCAGCAACCGGGGAGAATTATAGAACACGCCAAATACCATTTTATCCGTTTGCTGCGCCCGTTTCACTGCCGCATCCAGACTATCGGCAGTAAAAATAATACCCTTTGCCTTCTCCAATGCCAGTTTCCCGGTTTCAATCATAGGAATTGCCTCTGCATATCCATGATTACGATACACCACCTTCCCTTTAGGATTCAGAAACAGATAAGCAGGAAAATCCTGTACGCCGTACTGTCCTGCCAATTCCGGCAACTTTGTAAAATCCAGGTGCAAATTGATAAAATTACTGTTATAGAAATCAGCTACCTGATCGAGATTAAACACATTTTTCTCCATCAGCAAGGAAGCCTGACTTTCTGCCGAATACGCATTGACAAATACCAATTTATTTTCCTGCTCAGCTTTTTTTAATGCCTCCTGTAAAGGGATATCAGCAAACCGGACCGACCGGCTATTACTTCTCTTTATATCCGCTACTTTCTGTGCTTCCTCCAATGCCTCCCGTAATACCGCCGGATTTTTTTCCACAGCTTCCGGTGCCACCGTTTTCAGCAAATCACTATAAGGCATAAAAAAAGCCAGCACGGGAGGCTGATTCATCCACAAACGGGGCAAAAACGCCTGTTCTTCAGCACTTCCCGGTTCTATCCGGAAAGCAACAACCTTACGTTGCATCCAGCTCATCAAATCCGGCTGATTCCGTAAGATCTTGTCCAATCCTGCATCGGAAGCTCCGACAGCTACCAGAACCAGTTTATTTTCCCGGGCTGCCTGTAAACTAGCCTGCTCCCAGTTATAGGGCATAAACAAAGAAGACGCCAGACGTTGAGCCTGTAATGAAACAGCAGTTAAAACGCTATATAAAATAACAATAAAAACAGCTAAAATTTTTCTCATATGTTCTCATTCGTAATTATACAAAAATAAGATCATATTCATTCGTATCCCCCATGTAAGCACACAATTTAACATTTTTAACTTAAAAAAGCGGTTCATATCCTTCTTTACGGCAACACCCTCCAGAAAGCTAATGATAACCTTCCGGAGGGTGTTCAAAGTTTACTTTCCCTTACTCTTACGGTCAATCGTCCGTCACCGGAAAATCCGTCCCGGACAATTCTCCAGAACAGTACGGATACGCAATGCCTGTTCATAGGTCAGAGTGGTCGATTTGGAATACTTATCCATGATATTAAAAGCATCATAGGTATACCGAACCGCCCCTTCCTCTTCAGAATAGGAAGACCGGTTTAAAAAGCTCGAGGAATAAGAAGTGTAAGTATCGGAACAATAATCCACATCTCCATTTACATACGGCCACTCACTACTGTAATTGTCAATCGCTGTAGGCGCCAGTCCGAAACACAATCCCAGGTAATATTCCAGCCGCGTTTCTCCTCCCCCTACAAAATTGAAAATCTGATCCGCCCGCAAAACGATGCCTGCCTTTGTATAATCTGTAAAAACAGCTTCCGAAGCATGCTGTACCTTTGTCATTTTACCGTCCAAACCTGGCAAGACACTCCCATTATCTAAAATATAAGCAGGGCTGCCAGCCGTATTATTATAAGTCGAAGGATGAATATAAATATTCAGATAGCGATCAGGAGCCCAGATCAGGTTCTGATTGATATAATTTGAAATTTCATAGGACGACTTTTTGCTGACATCCACCCGGTTGATTCCTTTTTCTTTCAAAAAAATACCAGTAGGAGCACTTTCTGCCAACTTGAAAGTAACCTTTGTATCCACATCACTGGGGGCATGCACTATGCGGGCTGCAAAAACATCATTGGCATGTGCAATCAGCCCCTCCAGATATTCCTGTGTTATACCTTCAAAAAGATTTTTCTTATCTTCCTGAGTCAATAAATGAAAAATCACAGGCACCTCAACCGGAGTAAAATTTACCGACGGACGCCCGATCAGACGCACATAACAAGGTGCACTACTCACACCGTTTATCGTGCAGGTAAAACCGATCTGACTTCCTGCACCTTTATCCGTACGGAAAATACCTCCGACGATCTCCTCTCCGTCCAATGTTTTAATGGTAACAGCATCTTCAGGTAAACGATCCGGTTTTAAGGTTGTAGTTGTCGTAAACACAGAATCTTTTACCACAGGATGCCCGTTTTCAATAATCTCAATCGTCCTTTTATTCGTCACTTTTACAGAAGCACGGACATCGAACCTTAGTTCAGCTTTGCCGTCTGCCATCAATACGGGACTATTCGGGCTCAGCTTCACGCTGGTCACATCCTCCACACCAATAGGTTCCACCCATGCATCGTATGCACTTTCGGAGCAAGCCCCTAAAAGTAATAAAATCAGTATTGCTAATTGTATTTTCATAGGATTATAATTTTACAGATTAATGCATTCCCCAACCTGGATTCTGCGGAATATTATTGTATTGTAATTCTTGCTCTACCGGAATCGGCAAACAAAAACGATAATCGTTATCTTCTATCGTAAAGGAGGCGATTTCTTCATTTTTATAAGATTTTCTGGTCCATCCTTTCGGTTCCCGAATCAAATCACACCAGCGGATATCCTGTTCTAGGAAAAATTCTTTTCTTCTTTCTTCAAGTATATCTTTCAATAAATCACTTCCCCGATAACCATTATAATTCAGATAGCGGCATCTCTGAAAATTTTCCAGCCAAATCCGGGCATTTTTCTCATCTCCGGAACGGAGATAGCCCTCAGCTACTATCAGATACATCTCGGCCACATGGAAATAATTGAAAACCAGGTTATTATAGGTCCCGTAAGGAGAGTCAATGGCACCATCAAACTTGGTCACAATTTTATTCTGACCAAAAAATTTTGCTTTCCGCACATCATCATCTGTATAAAGCTGATAAACAGCGTCGGAGGGATACTGAGTGTAATAAGGATTTATGATGTAGTACATCCCCTTGTAATAATAATTATACCATACCAGGCTTAGCAGCGCCTCTTCTGTATCTTTAAAGATCCCTGTTCCGGAAAAGGTGGTAAAAGGTTTATAGTCCTGCACAGGCAACAACTCACGTCCTTCCAGTGCAGCCTGGGCATGGGCAACCGCCTGGGTATAATCTTCTTTC
>CAJMQA010000318.1 GCA_905215395.1 uncultured bacterium
TTCCTGTGCCATCCCGTTCAAATAACAGGCTATAAGGTGCTGACATATATTTTACTCTGGCAGACGGTGTGAGATAAGGATTCTGGGAACCTATTAAGTTGATCGGATTATATTTGTGATGCAATTCTATATAACGGAATTGGTTTTCGGCCGTAGCCATATTGAACAAATAGTCCAGATCGGCCCGGGAACTAACCGACCAGTAAGCATCGGCAGAAATATCGAGTTTATTGCCTGACTTGCCTTTTTTGGTGGTAATGACAATCACCCCATTGGCAGCCCGTGCTCCGTAGATGGAAGTGGCTGCCGCATCTTTCAGCACGGTAATCGATTCAACATCGTTCGGATTGATCGTGGCAAAAGGATCGCTATTTTCAGTATAACCACTGATGGGAAAACCATCCACCACAATCAGCGGGTCGCTGTCGGCCTGGTCACTCTGGAGGGTACCTTTTCCGCGGATGAGGAAACGGGTGGTTCCTTCTACCGGAGAACTCTGAACTGCCAATCCGGGTACTAATCCGTTCAGGGCACTGGAAAGATTGGCTGTCGGTTTTTGCTCGAGCGCTTTGGCATTGATAATTGAATAAGCACCTGTGGCCCGCTCCTTGGAAATGGTCTGGTAACCGGTAACCACCACTTCCTCCATTTCGCTCACCGCTTCCTCCAATACCACATCGATCCGCGTACGCTTGCCGACCATCTCTTCTTTCTCTTTCATTCCGACCATCGAAAAAAGCAAGACAGCATTCCCTGCCGGCACGGACAATTCGTACTTTCCATTTACATCCGTCGCCACTCCGAGTTGCGTTCCCTTGATCAGTACTGTTACTCCCGGCAACACCGTTCCCTGCCTGTCTTTCACCACTCCGCTCACCTTGACTGCCTGAGGCAAAGTCTGTCCCGGGCTTTCACTCTTTTTAGAAATGACAATCAGATTATCTACCAAACGGTATTTAAAATCTTTACCGAAAAGTTCCCGCACCAGTTCATCCAATCCGGCATTCGAAAACCGGAGGTTTACTTTACGCTCCAAATCCACACTTTCCCGATTGAAAAAGAAATTTTGCTTCAACTGTTTTTCCACTTTCGTTAAAGCTTCTTCCACCGACACATTTTTTAAGCTGATATTCACCACACTGTTCTGACTTCTCACGTTAGCCGAAAGGTGAGTAAAACCCACCAACATAATAAAAAACACTATTTTCATCACCCTCGAAATTTGCGAAAGTTCATACTGGAAATCCCAGGGATCCCCATTCTTTTTCCATTTTTTTTTCATAGCTTTGTTATGTTTTAATTTTCAAATCACCTCCTTAAGGAGGCAGTAACGGGAATTGTTGGTAGCGATTCCCGTTTTACTATTATCGGACCACAATCGTTTTTCCGTTTATCTGGAATCTGACATCCGTAGTCTCTTCAATTATACCCAATGCTTCCTGTATCCCCATATCCCTGTCGAGCCTGCCCCGGAATTTATAATTTTTCAATTCCTGTTTACAATAGAAAACCTCAAAATCATACCAACGCTGCAATTGCCGCATCATGGCTTCCAGGGTAATCGACTGGAAAATAAAACGTCCTTCCGTCCATGCCATATAAACAGAAGGATCCACCTCTCCAAGAATGGTCTCGCCTGTCTTCAGATCCATATCGCTCTGCATACCCGGTTGCAATATCAGCTGTTTTGCCCGCTGATGCGAATAGAATGCTACAGCCCCTTCGGCCAGAGTGGTATAAATATGATTTTCTTCTTCGTAAGCATTGATATTGAATGCAGTTCCCAATACTGTCACATCAGCCTTATTCAAATGTACCACAAACGGCCGGTCTGTATCTTTAGTCACCTCAAAGTATCCCTCCCCTTTCAGGTAGACCTCCCGTTTTTTACCGGCAAACCGGACAGGAAATTTCAATTCCGAAGCTGCATTCAAACACACTTTACTTCCGTCAGGTAACTCCAATTTATAAAACCCGCCGACGGGAACTTCCAACGTATTATATTCCACAACCACCTCTTCTGCCTGCTGTCCGGTAAGCTGAGAATATTTCAGTCCTTCAACCGAATCATTGATAATTCTAACCGGTTGCCCGACTTCGATGGAAGTATTTTTTTTACCTAAAGCCACCTCACGCCCATCTGCCAGAATCAGCCGTGCCTGTTCCTTACCGGGGACGATTTCATCTCTGTGCTCCTTCTGATCCACAAAAGCTAAACCATCCTCTTCGGAATATCCGGTCCATAGTCCGATCCCTACCCCCAATACCAACAGGGCAGCTGCCGACATCCACCACCTGGCCGTGCGTAATCGGATTTTACGGATCTGCTTTTGCAAACTTTTCCATTCCTTGATCTGTAATGCAGTATACTCCCGTTTCTCCAACCCTTGTTTTATCCGGGCAAGTTCATCCAACAAAGCCCGGTGTTCCGGTTTCGCCAGCCATTGTTCTACCTCTTCCTGCTCCAATTGTTCCCGTTGGTTCAACAAACGGTGGGCAAATTCAATTTGACTATCACTATAATCTGAATGCATCTTTTTTGCTTTTTTACAATATCACACGCACCAATATCAAAAGGGTGACAAACTTTCTCAACTTTTTTTAATAAAGATAAAAAAGCACAAACAATCACAATGAATCAGAAAAAAACAGGGATAAATTGAAATAAATAATAGGATTTTCAAAAAGACATTTTCCTGAAAAGGAACAACAGAATCATATCGTTCTGCATTTGTTCCCGAAGAAAAGCAAGAGCACGTTTTATATGTGTCTTTATGGTATTGACAGATACATTCAGTTCTTCGGCCACCTGTTTATACATTTTTCCTTCCACCAGACATTTCACCAATACTTCCCGTTGTTTTCCGGGCAGGCAGGCTAATTTTTCTCTCAAGCGTTCCATTGTAGTTTCATATTCTTCTATTTCTTCCTGAAATTCCTGAGAGTCCCGGATAAGACCGGATTCGTTATGAGCGATTACTTTCTGATGACGGATATAATTTAAAGTATAATTCCGTGACAGCGTAAAAAGATAAGATTTCAATGACCAGGATGTATCCAAATGCGTACGGTTGTTCCACAAAGTCAGAAAAACATCGTGCACGATATCCCTCGCTACTTCTTCATCGTGAAGATAGCTGTACACGAAGCCCATCAGGTCATTAAACCAACGATAAAACAACTCCTCAAAATCTTTTTGCCCGAAGATTTTTTCTTTCATTTGCTAAAAGGAAATTCCCAAATCTGCTTTCTTTACCGGCAAAAATAGTACATTTCATCAGAAAAACAACAGCTTAACCAACGAATCAGATGTTACAGGTATTCGTGCAAAGACTTTTAAGCCCGCAACCATTGAATTTTACCTCCGATTTTTATCAATATGTTTTCCGGCAACGGATGAGATTCACTAACTAGGTTGTTTGGTTCTATCCTGACAATCGTCAGTTTTTTCAGGAAACACAAAGTAGTAACAGAAATTATACGGAAGTCAATAAAAAAAGCCATTGACTGCGGAGAAAAATCAGCAACACCCTATTGTAATATGGGACTCGCCTATAAGTGCAAAGGATGTTGCGAAAGTTACATTTATTCTGATGATGCAATTGTAAATTTTATAAAAGTGATAGAACTGGAAAAGCTCTTTATTAAATACCAAACGTACAGCTATTGGGGTAAAATATATTCAATATGCAGCAAAACCAGAACTACGGCAAGCTCAAAGTTTCATGGATGCTAACAACAAACTGGTTTCAGATGCGTCAAAAATAAATATTGATCAAAACGATGAAATTTTTCCTTATGTCCTATACTAATAAGCCCATATTCTATGTGAAAAATTAATAAATATACATCTTCGACCATAAAGATCCCCGTTTTTCCTAATTTTGTATGCCTAAAATAACAGCATCCTATGCAGGGACCATCTTCCATAGCAACAGTCAAGCCTCAGCAAAGAAGGAGAGACCGGAATCTGACCACCGGTAATATTCCCCTGAGCATGCTGTGGTTTGCCGTACCGATGATTCTGGGCACTTTGTTGCA
>CAJMQA010000319.1 GCA_905215395.1 uncultured bacterium
AAGTACGATCAAGGCAGATGATTATCGCTGGACTCTGCCGATTCCGGCTTCAGAATACCGCTATAATGAGCTGGTTACACAAAATCCCGGTTGGGAAAAAGTCATGTTATAAGTTTAATTTTTAAAACATACAATTATGAAAGCGATCAGAAAATTACAGATTTCTCTTTGCCTGTTGATATGTACAGCAGGATTGTTCAGTTGCTCTGATTCTAAAGATGATGGGTATTCCGGAAATAATCTGATATATATTACTACCGAACAGGATCCGGTTATTATCGAGTCTGACGCAACGGCATTGACAGCCGATCTGACTCTGACCCGTGCTTATGAAAAAAGCGTTAGTTTTGAAATCGATGTGAAAAATCTGACAGGGGATGAAGAGGATCTGGTTACGGTGACTCCCTCTACAATTACGATTGACCCGGGAAAGAAAACTGTTTCTTTTCAGATAGTTTCCAACCAGAAAGAGATACTGAAGGCAGACGCACAATTGGAAGTGAGTGTAAAGTCATTACCGGAAACAGATATGGAAGTGAAACAGAAACTGAATATCCGGATGAAACCCAGTTTACGGAATCCTGAATTGACTGAAGTACAAAAAACTTTGCTGGAAAGTTATAAAGCTAAAGGTTTGGATTTAAGTAAATGGATCGGAGTCATTCCGGTGAAGGTAAAGGTTGTATACCCCGGAAATTCTAATTTGGAATCTCTGCTAACGGAATTTACAAAGAATTATGAAGGTAAGACGGTGATTACACTGAGTGAAAAATCGACAGAAGATCAACCGATGTTAAAAATGACAGAGAATCCGATGGGCTTGACTGAGTTTTTGTATTGGTTGTTAAGGCAGGAAACTATCGATAACGATGCATTTTGGTTTGATGAAAACTCTTCTCCTTTGTATGATGAGATGGTCAAGTTGATAGGTCTTTCTAAAACAAGTCAGGAGACATTCGATATGACACTGGATAGTATCCGGGTGATGTTCCCTCGGAATAATAAATCTGAAATTGAATTTTTAGGGGAACGGTTGAATTGTTATAGTGAGCCGGGAATTGTAGTTCCTTTTGATTATTCTTATTCCGCCTGGGATCGTCTGAAGAAATTGGTGGATGAAGGAAATGAAAAAGCTATTGAGTGTGTTTTGGGTGATGCAACTGTAGAACCGGCTTATTATTTTGTTAATTCTTCTGTAGATACTGATATGTGGGGAAATGATCCGTCCGATTGGATGGAGTCGAAAGCAGAATTGGATCTGTCAAATGGGAAAATGACTTTTACATTTTGTATGGATCATATGAATGCCGGAGGTTATATGCATGTGTTTGCTGAATTTACTTTACCCGAATAAGCAGTTTCTATGAATATATACAAATCAATAGGACTATTATGTATTCTGTTCCTGTTCCTTGTTCCGGTACAGGGGCAGGGTCCGGCGAAACAATTGATAGCTTTACCGGAGGGTACGGTGTACGATTGTTTGCCGAATGGGCTGCATTATATCATCCGGCAGAACGATTTACCGGGGAATAAGATTGAGTTCCGTCTGATTGTGCGTGCCGGAGCTATATTACAGACACCGGAAGAGGGAGGATGTGCTCATTTTGTAGAGCATATGGCTTTTAACGGGACGAAACATTTTCCGGGGAAAGGGATTGTAGAATATCTGGAATCTTTGGGAGTAAAGTATGGATTTGGCATCAATGCATTTACCGGATTCGACCGGACGATCTATATGTTTTCAATTCCGACCGACCGGCCGGAAGACCTGGATCGGGCATTACTGATATTGGGGGATTGGCTGACTGGAATGACTATCGATCCGGCAGAAGTAGAACGGGAAAAAGGAGTCATTGTGGAAGAAGCACGTGGATATGATCTGGGAGATGATTTTTACGATCTGAAGATAGGAAAGAATCGCTATAAAGAACGGATGCCTTTGGGCACGATGGATGAAATCCGTCGGATGACGGCTGAACGCCTGAGGAAATTTTATGAGAAATGGTATACCACAGAATTGGCGACTGTAGTGTTGGTTGGGGATCTGGATGTAAAGCAGGCAGAACAAAAAATCCGGAAAATATTGGGCTCCTTACCCGGTACTACTTCCAAAGGATATAAGCAATATCCTTTGGTGTATACCGATAGAATAGCGTATGCCGAAGTACAGGATACGAATATCAGAAGCTCCTCTCTGGAATTGATTGTACCACATGTAGGCACTGTGCAAAGCACGTATGGGGATTTGATTGAAAAGCAAAAGGAAAACCTGTTGATCTCTGTGCTTGGGAATCGTCTGAAAGATATGAAACTGGATGTGTCTGTATCTAATAGTTGGTATCTGAGTGATAAGGATCATCTGGTATTTTCGATGAGCGGGAAAAAAAAGGAAGAGTTTTTGCCGCAGATTAAGCAGGTTGCCAATGTATTAAAACAGATCAGGCAGGAGGGAATTGATGAGGCAGAATTGGAACGTCCTAAGGCAAAGGCTTTAAAGGATCTGGAACGTCCGGGTGGGGCAAAGAGCTCGGAACAATGGTGCGAGGATTTTGTGGATCTGGTTATATCGCAGGAACGGTATTTACAGGATAAGGTACATCAGGCCTGGATGGCTGGAAAGATTCGGTCTTTAAACGGGAAACAACTTCAACGGTTGGCAGAAAAATGGTTTGGAAATATACAGCATATGCTGGTTGCTTACCGTTATAATTCTGCTCATGGCAGCGGATTTGCTACAAGGGAAATAGAGGAAGCCTGGAAGCAGGGAGAAACAGAGGGGTATGAAAAATATGTGTTTGTACCCAAAGAAAAGGTAGAAGAAGAAAAGGTGGAAATGCCTGCCTGTCTGGCCCGGAAAATTACTCCGGCTCCGGAGCGGATTGCTTCAGAACGGATGATTGATGGTTTGGGTGTGAAGGATATTTTATTAAAAAATGGGGCCCGTATTATTTTGAAACAGACAAAGGATGAAGACAGGCAGATTACTATCACTGCTTTTGCTCCGGGGGGCTTATCCCTGCTTGATGCACGGGAGTA
Source organism: uncultured bacterium (assembly GCA_905215395.1). Lineage (GTDB taxonomy): Bacteria > Bacteroidota > Bacteroidia > Bacteroidales > Marinifilaceae > Odoribacter. The sequence goes on from CAJMQA010000319.1 coordinate 3,040, forward strand.
TCCTTTGCTGGAAGGGGCTGTGGCTTATATGGAGATGGGAGGACTGGAAAAAGTAGATTACGATACTTATTCCTCTTTGCTGGCACAGGAGAATATGGCTTTGAATATGTCCCTGGAACAATATTGGCATGGCTTTATGGCAATGGCTCCTGCTGATAAGAGTCTGGAGCTTTGTCACATGATATATGAAAAATGTTTTTATCCCGAAAAACGGTATCAGGATTTTGAAGATGCCCGGAAAGATATGCTCTACAGTCTGGGAGAAGAAACTGTGCTGAGTAAGATGCTGAAAAATGATCCGGGACGTCAGTTGGCTGCACGTATTGATGAATTGATGGGGAATGCATTGACTAATGGGAAAGCCCCGGAGACACGCGAACAGATAGAGGCTTTGAATCTGGATAGTATGGCTGCCTTTTATCAACGGATTTATACAAATCCTGACGGAATGACTTATGTAGTCTGCGGAAACTTTGATATACAGGAAGTAGAACGGAATTTAGTTGCTGTTGTAGGGGCTTTTCCAAAACATGGACATCCTAATGCTTTCCGGGATCCGGGATTTGTTCTCCCTCAAAAAAATCTGAGAGAAGAATTTCCCAATGAAAATAAAAGCCAGACCGTTTTTGATTATTTGTATAGCGGAAATTATGAAGCCGGACTACGTAATTCTTTAACCTTGAAACTGGTGAGGGATGTGGTACGTAACCGTTTATTGAAAACCCTGAGGGAACAGGAATCTCTGGTGTATTCGCCCTATATTTCTTTGTTTTATAAAGGTTATCCTGCCCCTTCCTATTATTTCGATATCAACGCTTCTGCCGATTCTAAAAATATGGAGAAGATCGACCGGATTCTGAAAGAGATCATCCGGGAGGTGCAGGAAAAGGAGGTAGATGCCAAAGAATTGGCTGCTTTGCAACGTTCATTTGTGGTTACCCGCAGGGAAGTGGTCAAT
>CAJMQA010000320.1 GCA_905215395.1 uncultured bacterium
CCCAGGATTTTCCCACTATTGGCATCCACTACCGATTTCAATAATCCGTCAGTGTTTCCCAACACCCTGGCCCGGGGAATAGTAGCCACCTGAATAGTGCGGGTCATCACCTCATATCCTTTCTCTGTTGCTTCCTGAGCAGTCATTCCTATTCTGGACAAAGGCGGATCAATAAATACGGAATATGCAACAGGTTCTCTATCCGTCGTTATACGTTTACCCTTTCCAAACAATTGTTCCCGTATAATGCGGTAATCATCCAGGGATATATAAGTAAACTGCAATCCTCCCGTAACATCTCCCATAGCCCAAACCTCCTGAGCCGTCGTTTGTAAATATTCGTTCACAATAATTGCTCCCTGATCGTTAGTCCGGATACCGGCAGCTCCCAGATTCAGGCTTTCCGTGTCAGGCTGTCGCCCTGTAGCAACCAATACTGCATCAGCAAACAGCCCGTGCTCCGTTTGGTCTGCTACATTCCGGAAACTCACCACTGTTTCCTCATCCGTATCAGTAATTTCCTGGACCAGAGCATTCAAACGAAACTCTATACCTTTCGCCTCAAGTACCTTTTTAACAGCATTAGCAATATCCCTATCCTCATGTCTCAAAAGTTGAGGATAACTTTCCAAAACAACGACCTTACTTCCGAACCCGGCATACATAGAAGCAAATTCCAGACCAATATATCCTCCTCCTATAATTACCAGGCGTTCCGGCAAAATATCCAGTTCCATCATAGAAGTACTGGTATACACTCTTTGACTTTCACGTATACCTTTGATGGGAGGAATAATCGGAATTGCCCCGGTATTGATAAAAAACCTATCTCCGCTCAGTATTATTTTGTCTGTTTCCGTAGTAACCTCTATTTTACCTGAAGAGACAAATGAACCAACGCCTGTATATATTTTTACATTCGGAAAATCGTTGAGCTTGTCAAAGTTCTTTTGCCTCAGAAAGGCTGTAATCTCATTTTTCGAATATATCGCCTGTTTATAAGCCTCAGTTCTCTCTTCATAGGTTTTCAAATGCAAACTTTCTATTTCCTTTGCCCGGTAAATCAATGCTTTTGTCGGTATACAGGCAATATTAATACAAGCCCCGCCATACATTCCGGCAGAACGTTCGATCATTGCCACCCTCTGTCCACGATTTGCCAGATCAACAGCCAGTGTTTTACCGCCTTTGCCAAATCCAATGATAATTGCGTCATAATGTTCCATATCTTTAAATCTTTTAAAATCAGTGCTCCTAATCCTTACGAAAAAATATAAGTATTGTTTTTGTGCCACTTCCTATTTTCAATATATCCCCTCACTTCCACTTAACCCTATAATTTCCATCTTTTCTGAACGAACATTTTATCCATAAAAACGTAAAATAAAAGACAATGGAGTTAAATCCAATTCAAGTGAATCAAGTCAAAAGCAGAGAATATTATGAAAACAAAAATTTTATTGATTATTTGTACCTTATCCTGGGGCATAATAGCCCTGACGAGTTGTAATCAAAAAAAACAATATCGTCCGGATGCCAAGATCATTACGGCCTTTAATACTCAATACCCTCAGGCCAGTAAAATAGAATGGGAACACAAACAAGGTTACCAAGTGGCGGAATTTCGCAATAACGGAAATGAAACCGAAGCCTGGTTTGACAATAACGGAAAATTACTTATGACCAAAAACAATCTGAAATACACCAATCTACCGCAGGCTATCCAGGATCATTTTGAAAAAAGTATCTACAGTAATTGGAAAAAACAGGATATAGATAAAATCGTACGCTCCGGAATGTCAGCCGTATATATCATTGAAGTGGAAAAAGAGGGCCAGGACACGGACCTGTATTATAACGAAAACGGTAACCTGGTAAAAACCTCAAATGATATTTCCCCCAAAAATCCACACCATTATCAGCCAGTATCACCTATAATCAGCGATATCATCACACAAAAATATCCGGAAGCCACAATCATTGAAATAGACACAGATAAAACAAAACCGGAAATCGATATTTTGGACGGCGGAAAGAATAAAGAGGTAATCTTTAACGGTGACAGCTGGATATCCACCTCCTGGGAAGTTAAAAAATCCGAAGTACCCAATGCTGTCATGGAAGCCTTCCGGAAATCCGTTTACAGGAAATACCGGATCGACAATATTCATTTCTACGAGACTCCGACCACCTCTTATTATCTTTTTGCTCTGGAACAGGGGAATTCAGAAACCCGTTTGACCATTGATCTCAGTGGAAAAATAATTCAATAATATTACAGATAATCAGCAGGTAACTCCCGGTAAAAACGGATGGTTATATCAGATCTATTGGTAAACATGCCGTCTGCACGCCCCTCAGAAGGATTTCCGGCTTTCAGCCCTGTATACTCTGCCATTTGTTCTTCCGTATCAAAAGTATAAGGATGAATGAGTAGTCCGGCCTGATAAACCAGCTTTCCCTGCCAGGGGGCCAACAAATCATTGTAATTGTTTGGAGCACCACCAATACTTGGTCCTATGATAGTTGCCCCATTTTCTATCCCATAATTTATTTTTCCGATATAAGCCTCAGATGTATTATCTTTCAAATCGGAAGGTTCATTTCCCAACCACAATAAAAAACAAGTCGGAATCCGTCGTGGGAATGCTTCTTTCAGCCTGCCCAGACTTTTATCCGAAAAAGTTTGCAAAATCACTCTTGCCAGTGTATTCGCTCTTCCGATACAACCCGGATTTACCTCTATCGTTTTCATTTTTTCAGGTTCCGGATGATACCAGCCCAAACGTTCTAATTCTTTCCGTAAATCTTTTTCCATCCCCGGAAATAGATGAGGTTCTTTAGTTTCCGGATAGATCCCGGGACGATTTCCCCGGTCTGTAGGATCCGGTTCGTACCTGGTATATTTATTTCCAGAGGCATCTGTCCCATAAATCCTTTTTCCCTGTTTATCCCTTACTATTCGTAACCCTTCGGCAATATGCACGACATCCTCCAGAGTCAGAATATCTTGTCCGGCAAACTCTACTTTAGCCCTTTCCGGATAAGCCAGATTAAACCAACTACCAGCATCCAGTTGCCGCAACTCCTCCAATGTGAACTCAGACACAGGAGCATCCGCTCTTTCCGGAAACACACACTCTACATTTGTTGTCCGCCTGAGATTCACATCATGCAAAGCGATCAACACTCCATCTTTCGTCCGTTGTAAATCCAACTCAAGATAATCTGCCCCGATATTTCTGGCCCAACGCATTGCTGCTTCCGTTTCTTCAGGGGCCCACCAGGTTGTACCCCGGTGAGCTATCACAATATTCCGGGGTAAATAGGTCAACACCTCTTCCGATTCCGGAGGCAATGCCTTAAATACAGTATCCTGACCAAACAAATTCATAAGCAAAAAACAGCAAATAAGTTCATGTATAACGGATTCAATACCAGTCAAAGTTATAAAGATCCTGGAAATAATAATAGGTCCGATAGTTTTATTCCCGGAACCAAATAAATATCGGGGTAACTTCCGAACCGGGAAAAGGAACCCGCTTTACCATACGCATACCTAACTCATGCGAATAAATCATCTCAGCTCAGATACTCTTTAATATCCTCCAATTCAACCAGTTTATTTACAATAGCATAGATAGTCAGACCGGCAGGACTATGAATCTGTAATTTTCTTGCAATATTCCGGCGGTGCGTTATTACGGTATGTGCAGAAAGGAAAAGAACATCAGCAATTTCTTTGTTGGTCATTCCTTTCACGACACAGGTAATGATCTCTTTCTCCCGTCCACTCAATACTTCCTGTCCGCTTAAGACCTCCTCTTCCTCTTCCACCACATTCAGCAGGCGATTCAATTTTTCCTTCAACATTTCCGGCTCATCATATAAAGTAACCGACTCATCATAATTCCTATAAAGCGCCTGGTCGCTCACCGAACATACCAAAGCCATACATTTGATTCCGGCTGTCTG
>CAJMQA010000321.1 GCA_905215395.1 uncultured bacterium
AAATTTCATTCGTACATTCGCTTAAAATAGTCTATATAAATCATGACGGAAATAACAGATCAACACATAGAGCAATTCCTTGCAGCAGCACATAAGACGGGAGAACGGGGATTAACCCGTTGCAGCAGTGGAAATCTTTCCTGGCGAATCGGAGAATACGCGTTAATTTCAGGTACCGGTTCCTGGCTTTCGGAATTGAAGAAAGACCAGATTTCTATCTGCCGGATAGGTTCGCAAGAAATTGTAAATGGGATCAAACCCTCCATGGAAAGCAGTTTTCATCTTAATATCCTGACCCAACGACCGGAAGTCAATGTCGTATTGCATTGCCAAAGCATTTATGCCACAACCATCGCCTGCATGAAAGACAAACCCGATAATTTCAATGTTACGATTGAAATACCTTGCTATTGCGGTCGCGACATTGCTATCGTTCCCTATTATCGTCCCGGTTCAACAGAACTAGCCCAGGCCGTTACAGCAGCTATGCAAACCCATGACTCAGCCCTACTCGAAAAACATGGCCAGGTATATGCCGGAAAAAACCTTAGTGAAACCATTCAGAAAGCCGAATTTCTGGAAATGGCCTGCCAAATCATAATCCAAAGCCGGATGAACTATAATACACTGACTTCTTCGGAAATTGATGAATTGACACAATACATCGGAGGAAAAAAATAAAAACAAAGACTTCTTGCAAACATTACAAGAAGCCTTTGCTCATTATCACTTTTAACAGGAGTACTATTCTTCAGTAGTCTCTTCCTTGTGCTCGGATCGTTCCGGACGCTGTTCACGACGTTCCGGACGTTCCCGGCGTTCTCCCCGGTCAGCACGGTATTCAGAACGCTCCCCACGCTCACGTCTTTCCCCACGGTCATTTCTCTCTCCGCGTTCAGATCTTTCCCCACGGGGACGTTCAGGCTTTTCCTGGTATCCTTCAGGTTTAGGCAACAACGCTTTGTGGGACAAACGTAATTTAGAGGTTTTCGGATCTATTTCCAGAAGTTTTACCTGTATATGATCCCCTTCCTTCAATACATCTTCTACTTTTTCGATACGCTTATAGTCGATTTCCGATACATGCAATAATCCATCTTTACCCGGCAAAATTTCAATGAAAGCACCAAAAGGCATGATAGATTTTACAACGCCATCATAAATAGCTCCGACTTCCGGTTTAGCAACGCTAGCGCGAATGCGGGCCATAGCCTTATCGATAGCTTCTTTATTGGTGGCAGAAACATCAACCACTCCTTTATTATCCACCTCTTCGATATTGATGGTTGCACCTGATTTTTCCTGAATATCCTGAATGATCTTTCCTCCGGGGCCAATCAATGCACCGATCTGATCCTTATCAATAAGGATCGTCACTATGCGCGGAGCATGAGGTTTCAGATCCTCACGCGGAGCCGGCATGGTTTCAGTAATGATATCCATAATATGCATACGTCCACGTTTTGCCTGTTCCAGAGCCTGTTCCATTATCTCATATGATAATCCGTCCACCTTAATATCCATCTGTGTAGCCGTGATACCATCCCGGGTTCCGGTAACTTTAAAGTCCATATCTCCCAGGTGGTCTTCATCACCAAGGATATCCGACAAAACAGCATATTTGGCACAGCCCTTATCAGTAATCAATCCCATTGCTATACCTGTCACCGGTTTCTTCATCGGTACTCCGGCATCCATCAACGCCAGAGTTCCGGCACATACAGTAGCCATAGAAGAAGAACCGTTTGATTCCAGAATATCAGACACAATCCGTATGGTATACGGGAAATCTGTCGGAATCATCGGTTTCAGGGCGCGCAATGCCAGATTACCATGACCGATTTCACGACGTCCTACTCCACGGGAAGCCTTCGCCTCACCGGTAGAAAAAGGCGGGAAATTATAGTGAAGCAACAATCTCTCTTTTCCTTGAATAGTAGCCTCATCTATAATCTTTTCATCCAACTTGGTTCCCAGTGTCACCGAAGACAAAGACTGAGTTTCCCCACGGGTGAAAATAGAAGAACCATGGGGTCCGGGCAGATAACCAACTTCGCACCAGATCGGACGGATTTGTTCCGTCGTACGGCCATCTAAACGCACACCTTCGTCCAGAATCATCCGGCGCATAGCTTCTTTTTCAACATCATGATAATAACGACCAACCAAAGTAGCCTTGGCTTCTTGTTCTTCTTCAGGCAAACTTGCCAGATATTCGGCTCTTACATTATCCAGTAACTCTCCCCGCAAATGTTTATTAGCATTACACTGACGAGCCACATCATAAGCCTTCTGGTAACATTTGGCCCAGATATCTTTGCGTAACTCTTCGTCATTCACTTCATGGCAATATACACGTTTCTCTTTTCCAACTGCTTCAGACAGTTCTTTTTGTACCAGACATTGTTCTTTGATTGCAGCATGGGCAAATTTGATGGCATCCAGCATTTCTTTTTCAGACACCTCATTCATTTCCCCCTCTACCATCATGATATTTTCATAGGTAGCACCAACCATAATATCCAGGTCAGCCCTCTTCAATGCCGAAGCTGTCGGGTTGATCACAAATTCCCCGTCAATACGTGCAACACGTACTTCCGATATCGGTCCATGAAAAGGAATATCACTTACAGCAATTGCGGCAGAAGCAGCCAATCCAGCCAGACAATCCGGCATTGATTCTTCGTCAGCAGAATAAAGCGTTACCTGTACAAAAGTCTCTGCATGGTAATCATCCGGAAACAAAGGACGCAGAGCGCGGTCCACCAGACGGGATACCAGTATCTCATAATCAGAGGATTTTCCCTCTCTTTTTGTAAAACCTCCGGGGAAACGTCCCACCGAAGCAAATTTTTCTTTGTAGTCCACAGACAAAGGCATAAAGTCCACATCCGGACCTGCTGTTTGTGCTGATACTACAGTTGCAAGCAACATCGTATTGCCCATTTTCACCATCACGGCTCCATCAGCCTGCTTTGCCAACTTGCCTGTTTCCAGTGTGATTACTCTTCCGTCAGCCAGAGTAATCGTCTTTTCAATTACATTCATCATTTAAACGGTTAAAATAAATTTTTAACGGAATTCTTTTTGGGAGGAGGGAGGGAGGATAGAAACAAGCCCGGTAGTTGCCGGGCTTGTAAAAAACGTATTTTTATTTACGCAAATTCAATGCTTTAATGATCGCACGATATCTTTCAATGTCACGGTCTTTCAGATAATCAAGCAATGCCCGGCGTTTTCCAACTAATTTGATCAATGAACGCTGAGTTCCGAAATCTTTATGATTTTTCTTCAGGTGTTCTGTCAAATGATTGATACGGTAGGAAAATAAAGCTATCTGAGATTCCGCAGAACCAGTATCTTTATTAGACTTCCCGTATTGAGAAAAAAGCTCTTCTTTCTTTTCAGCTGTTAAATACATGGTTTTTAATTCTTTAAATAAATAATATCGATTAAACGCGGCAAAGATACGGTTTATTCATAAAATACCAAAGAATCACCTGATTTATTTTTTTTAATCATAGGATTTCTATCAGGTATTCTAGCGTTTTTTAGTAATTCTTTTTACATTTGTGAGCTTTTACCTCAAACAGCGACTATCCTGAGCAGTGCGGGATATTTATGTGTGCATATAATAATATTTAAAGTATAGTGAATGAAAAAGTTAGTTTTTCTATTAATTGTTCTTATGCCTGTCATGATTTTTGCCCAGAAAGCAAAGATTGAATTCGAATCTACCTCACATAATTTTGGTACAATCAGCGAACAGGGCGGAGAAGCCGTTCACAATTTCAGATTCAAAAACACAGGAAATGTTCCTTTAATACTCACCAATGTACGTGCTGGATGCGGCTGTACCACTCCAACCTGGGATCGGCAACCTGTCCCCCCCGGAGGTTCCGGCAATATCAAAGTCGCCTTTAATCCTCTGCATCGTCCAGGCTCATTTGTA
>CAJMQA010000322.1 GCA_905215395.1 uncultured bacterium
TACGGAATCCTTGGGATACGACAGAGTTATTACACACCTATGTACTGGTAAACCGGGACCGGAAATTGCCGGATAGTTTGCCGCAAGGTACAATCGTACGTGTTCCGCTTTCCAAAGCTTTGGTATATACGTCCGTACACTGCGCCTTGATGACTGAACTTGGGGCGATTGACCGGATCGGGGGTGTCTGCGACCTGCAATATATCAATTTGCCTGAGATACAGGAACGTTGTGCTTCGGGACAAATGATAGATGTGGGAAATTCAATGAATCCGGATATGGAGAAAATCATCGATTTTCATCCGGATGCAATCCTGCTTTCTCCTTTTGAAAACAGCGGAGGATACGGACGGATAGAAAAGCTTGGTGTTCCGGTTATTGAATGTGCGGATTATATGGAAACATCACCTCTGGGAAGGGCGGAGTGGATGCGGTTTTTCGGTATGCTTTTCGGATGTGCGCCTGAATCTGATTCTTTGTTCCGGAAGGTGGCGGAGGAATATCTCCGGTTGAAAGGGCTGGTACGGGAAACAGGAAAATGTCCGACGGTAATTTCTGAACTTAAAAGTGGGTCGGCCTGGTATGTGCCTGGAGGAAAAAGTACGATCGGGTTGCTGTATCAGGATGCCGGGGGAGCTTATCTTTGGGCTGAAGATTTGCACAGCGGTTCTGTTCCCCTGGCTTTTGAAACAGTTTACGACCGGGGACATGGCGCAGATTTCTGGCTGATCAAATATAATCAACCCGAAGATAAAACACTGGCAGAACTCAAGACTGAGTATGCTCCGTATGCTGGTTTTAAGGCTTTTCAGACAGGAGCAGTTTATGGATGCAATACAGGAAAAATTCCTTTTTATGAGGAAACGCCTTTTCATCCCGAGTTGCTGCTAGAGGATTTGATCCGGATTTTTCATCCGGAGGTTATGGAAAGTGGAAAATGTCATTATTTTAAAAAATTGAATAAATGAAAACAAACAGCCTGATCTCTTCCGGGGGAGGCTATAGTTTAGGATTGGTTTTGGTCATCCTGTTGTTATTGGGAGCTAACCTGTTGGCTGGATCAGTACGCATTCCTGCTGATGCAGTGTGGGATGTATTGTGTGGCCGTGCCGTGGAACGCGAGAGCTGGCGTTTTATTATTTTGGAATCACGTATACCGCAAGGGATTACAGCACTATTGTGCGGAGCTGCTTTGGCTGTGTCCGGGCTGATGTTGCAAACGGTGTTCGGAAACCCATTGGCAGGTCCCTCTATTCTTGGTATTGATGCCGGAGCCAGTCTGGGAGTCGCTATTATCATGCTTCTCGGAGGGGGAAGTATAACTGCCGGAGCCTTTGGATTTTCCGGTTTTCTGGCGGTGATTGCCGGTGCTTTGACAGGAGCCTTTCTGGTGATGATGGCTTTGCTTTTCTTTTCGGCATTTACGCGGAGTAATCTGATGTTACTGATTATCGGTATTATGCTTGGATATATGACTTCTTCGGTTATTTCATTGCTGAACTTTTTTTCAACGGCTGAAGGAGTCCATTCGTATGTGATCTGGGGATTGGGGAATTTTAGCGGAGTATCTTCGGAGCAGTTGCCTTTCTTTGTATCTGCTATCGGTGTCGGGTTGTTTCTGGCTGTAATGTTGATCAAGCCATTGAATGCTTTGTTGTTGGGAAATCGTTATGCTGAAAATCTTGGGATCAATGTCCGGCTGACCCGTAATCTTCTGTTGATAGCGACGGGACTTCTGACAGCTGTTACGACAGCTTTTTGCGGACCGATCGCATTTATTGGTCTGGCTGTTCCGCATATTGCCCGTTTGATGCTGGGAACATCAAACCACAATGCCCTGGTGCCTGTGACCTTGTTACTAGGAGGAGCCATTGCTTTATTGTGCAATCTGATCAGTGTATTGCCCGGTGAATCGGGGATTCTGCCTTTAAATGCCATTACACCTGTATTGGGAGCTCCGGTCATCATTTATATTATTGTCAATCAGCGTAAAATTCAATATTTCAATTGACCATGGATATTTCGCCTCTCATAACAGCCCGCCAGCTATCTATCGGTTACCGTCATGCCGGGACGGGACAGAAGATTATCCACAGTGGCCTTTCTTTTGACCTTTTGCCGGGCGAACTGACCTGTCTGTTGGGACCTAATGGTGCGGGGAAGTCCACTTTGTTGCGTACTTTAGGCGCTTTTCAGCCTTTTCTGGAAGGGGAATTGCTGTTTGAAGGGCGCCCCTTAATAACCCTTTCAGAACGCGAGAAGTCGCATAAAATCGGTGTGGTTTTAACCGATAAAACACAGACCGGAGGATTGAAGGTATATGAACTGGTGGCTTTGGGGCGTCAACCCCATACCGGCTTCTGGGGGCGTCTGAATAAAAAAGATCATCAGATTGTGAAGGAGGCGATGGAAGCTGTTGGAATTGCTCATAAAAGCAGAAATTATATGGCGGAGCTTTCGGATGGGGAGCGTCAGAAGGTGATGATCGCTAAAGCATTGGTACAGGAATGTCCGTTGATTTTATTGGATGAGCCTACTGCTTTTCTGGATGTGGCCAGTCGCATCGAAATCATGACACTTCTACATTCTATCGTGCGGCAACAGGGAAAGACGATTCTTTTGTCTACCCATGACATAGAGCAAGCGTTGATGTTGGCCGACCGTTTGTGGTTGCTTTCTCCGGAAGCGGGTTTACAATGCGGGGTAACGGAAGATTTGATTTTTAAGGGTGCGCTGGAACAGCTTTTTGACCGGGCTAAGATTTGTTTTGACCGAGCCAAGGGTATCTATTCTCCGGTTGTACGGGATAGCCGGAAAGTGATCGTGACAGTTGCAGATCCGGTTCTCCGGCATTGGTGTATAAACGCTTTACATCGCTACCATTATCTGGGACTGACAGAAGAGTACAGTCACGAAGGGTATCCTGAACTGAGAGTAGAGTCTTCCCGGGAAATGTATTGGACAGAAGGAGATACTTCGCACAGCTTGGCTTCTTTTGAGGAATTGACGAAACTGTTGAATAATTTTCCTGATTCTCTTGTAAAATAGGATTTGATGGCTAATCATGAGGGAGAAAAGAGGAAGCTGATTATAAATAATTCAGCTTCTCTTTATCCTGTATCGGTTATTGCTCAAGTTCTATTTCCTCGGCAATTTTTAAATGTTTTTCTGAGAAGGTATATATTTCTTTTAAAATGAAGTAGTGCTGGATAATTGTTATTTACTTTATCCGGGTGAAGAATCTTTTCCATTGATATTTCTTGGTTTCCGGATCTCTGGAAGTCAGGATCAGTTTTGCTTTTCCTATGATAAATTCTTCCGGAATCAGGCCGATATAACGTGAATCCTGGGAATTCCACATTTTATCTCCTCCCATGAAATACCAATTGGTGCGGAAGGTATATTGGGTCATTGTTTGTTCTGTGGATTTGATTCCGCTTTCATATTCGATCATTTTCTGATATAGTATACGACTGAGTGTGTCCAGGGGAATGCAATCTCCTTTGCGCGGAATATATAATGGTCCCATGTTTTGAATATTCCAGTCCAGGCGTTTGTCAAAAGGTATGGTGTGGAAAATCCCCGGAGGGAACTCTCCCTGGTAGTTTGCAATTATATCCTGTTCCTGTAAGTTTCCGAAACCTTGTTTTCCATTGATTTCATAAAAAGCATTCCGGATGCGTAATGTGTCTCCGGGTATACCGATACATCTTTTTACGTAAAAGCGGGAAAGGTGCATCCGGATTTTGCCCCATCCCCGGGAATAAGGAAAGTTAAATACGAGAACATCGTTGCGCCGAATGGGTGCATATCCTTTTACCCTCCAGGTTTCAGGGGAAGTGTCGCTTTTCAGGAAGTCGAAATTCTTGTACATCCTGGCTCCGTAGCTCAGCTTATTGACCAATATAAAATCACC
>CAJMQA010000323.1 GCA_905215395.1 uncultured bacterium
ATTGTGGGGATGGCTATGTGTCCACAAACCGTGGAGGAACAGGTTATAATGATTTTTTGTTTGCTTTGCGGAAATTGCCGGAAATTCGACCGAAGGTACCCCAAAAAACCGTAATGACACGGCGTATGCTGGCGCAGCAAACCAAAACTCCGGTTATCCCTGTAAGAGAAGAATATACGGCGGAGGAATTGGATCCGCAGGAACTGCTTTCTGTCGATTATCAGTATGCTATACAGATTGGTGCCTTCAGGAATCCTGTGCCCAGGGTATATTTTGAACATTTCAAGAATGTGAAAGTGTATCTGGGTTATGATAATGTATACCGCTATACAGTAGGAGAGTATCCGGAAGAGAGAATGGCTGCACAGGATTTGCAGGTGGTAAAAAAGGAAGTTCCTGATGCTTTCGTCATCGGAGTAAAGAAATACATCGCTGAAAATAAAATACAGAATGATGTGAAAGGGGATCCCATTTCGGATGAAGAGTTGTTATTGAGGCGGTTGAGAAACCATGAGAGAAATAAAAAGCAGCAACTTCCTGTAAAACGCTTTCTGGATAAGCCGGTGGAGAGAGAAATCCGTACCGGGGAAAAAGGTTATACGATTGTCCTGATGTCGGCTGATAAAGTATTCGATCCTTCTGAATTTAAAGGAATTGATAATGTAGACGTTTTTGCAGTCCAGAAAGGAAAGTACATGTATTGTGCCGGAATGTTTGACAGTGTTGAAGAAGCTACCCGGGAACTGACCCGTATACAAAATAGTGGTTTTAGGGATGCCTATATCTTGAGGAGAAAGGCGGGTGAGTTTTATAGTGAATCGGCAGAACCGGCTTACCGTCCCTCTACCCCTGTAAGACGGAATTCGGCAGAATTAAAAAAGATATTGAATTTTTAAAGTGCAGGGCTGGAAAACATTTGTAACTTTGTCTGTTGTCGAATCGTTGTACTTAAACTATGATTGCATCAGAACTGATATCGAATGTTGTGCCGGTACTGAAACGGAAGGATTCCTGCCTGCAGGCTCTGAACTGGATGGAGCTGTTTCGTGTGTCGCATTTACCCCTGGTTCAGGGAAAGAGATATCTGGGACTGGTCGCTGATGAATTAATCTATGCACATGGTGATCTGGATGATAAGCTTGAAGTGTTGCAAATACCTGTTGAAGGAACTTTCGTATATGACGATTATCATATCTATGAGGTGATTGGATTGGCAGCAGAAAGGGTATTGTCTGTTATTCCGGTACTCGACCGGAAAAATAATTTTGTCGGTTCCATTTCTCTGACTGATATTTTACGGAATCTCGATACTTTATTGTGTGCGGATCGGCCGGGAGGAATTATTATTCTGGAAGTGAGCCGGATTGACTATTCCCTGGCAGAAATGGCTCAGATCGTGGAATACAATGAAGCCCGGGTTTTGAGTTGTTATGTATCGGACAAAAAAGATTCCCAGCAAATTCTGGTTACCTTAAAAATAAATACATTGCATATAGATCCGATTCTGGATACTTTTATCCGGTATGGATATACAGTACGGGATAGTTTTGCTACCGGCGAAGAAGTCCGTGATAGCCTGCGTGAACGTTACGGGTTGTTAATGAAATATCTGTCGATGTGAATGGAGTTAATATTGGTAAATTAGTTAATATCTGTATCTTTGCATCAGATAAATCTTTATCCTGAAAATTCAATTTTCGATGTTATGGTTGTTGCAATTTATGGGAAAAATATAGAGGAAGCTTTTGTTCCCCATTTAAACAGATTGGTGGAAGGATTGAAGGATAGGGGGGTGGAGATCATATGTGAGGAGAATTTCGCTATTCTGTTGAGAGATAAATTCAGCAATTCGCCTCGGTTTTCCAGGACTTTTGGAAAAAATTCCCTATCTGATCAGTATGTTTCCTTACTGTTGAGCATCGGGGGGGATGGTACTTTTTTGGATTCGGTGGTTTATGTGCAAAAAAGCGGTATCCCTGTGTTGGGAGTGAATAGCGGACATCTGGGATTTCTTGCTAATGTTCCTGCCGGGGAAATAGAAACTGCAGTAGAATATATTGTTAATGGTAATTATACCATAGAGTCCAGAGATATGCTGCAATTGCAGGTGGACGGAGGAACTTTGGCTGGGTTTGATTATGCATTGAATGAAGTAGGGGTTTTAAAAGCAGCAACTTCTTCGTTATTGAAAATTCATGCCTATATAGGGGAAGCCTATCTGACAACTTATTGGGCAGACGGTTTGGTTGTTGCCAGTCCGACAGGTTCAACGGCCTATTCGCTGAGCGGGGGAGGACCGATTGTCAGTCCCGAATGCCAGAATATTATTCTGACGCCTATATGCCCCCATAATTTGACGATCCGGCCTTTAGTTGTTCCGAATTCGGCAGAGATCATACTGAAGGTCGAAGGCAGATCTGGCGATTTTGTGCTGAGTATGGATTCCCGGATCCGGAACATGGAAGACTGTCATGAACTGAAAATAAAGACAGGTGAAATGAAAATTCAGGTGGTAAAGTTGCCGGGACATAATTATTATGAAACCCTACGGAATAAACTGATGTGGGGAGAGGATAAACGGAATGGCAAGAGACGTTTTGAATAGTTGACAAGTGTGTAAAAATGTGTATTTACGGGAAAAATATGGGATTTTTCAAGACAGAAATGCAAATGTGTATCAGGAGGCGTTATTGTTTCTTAGCATTTATTACCCGATTTTTCACTTTTCGTGTATTACTTTTCCCTCTTTTGTTGTTATCTTTGAACGGTTTTTGTCAACCTGGAGCTGAAATTGGGATCATGGGAGGTTGCGGTTATTATTTGGGTGAGTATAATCCCGGAGGGCATTTTAAACAAATGCAGACCTATTGGAGTGGATTTTACCGTTACAATATGAATGACCGCTTTGCTTTGCGTCTGAACGCTGGTTTTTCAAAAATCGATATAAAAGAGAGATTTTTACTGGCCAATGGGGATATGGAATATCCGAATGCTTTTCATTGCCGGATAACGGATATTTCCGGACTTGTGGAGTTTAATTTCCGGAGTTTTCTGGTGCGGAAAGCGGAAAAATCTTCCTGGTGGTCCCCTTATATTTTCACCGGATTAGGGTTTGTAGGTGCCGAGGGAGAGGGAGGGATATCTATTCCATTGGGGATAGGAATGAAGTTTAACCTTTTCCGTCAGTGGTCCTGTGGAATAGAATGGGGAGGACGTAAACTGTTTACAGACCGGATAGACCGTTTGAGTGATCCCTGGAAAACCGGGGAAACTAATTTTGTATTTAATAAAGATTGGTTTTTTGTTACAGGCATCACGATCTCCTATCGTTTTCCGATGGACCCGGCTTGTTATTTTTAATGTTGAGAATAGAGAGACTTATGAATGATATAAAAGAAGAAATTACATCAGGGGTTTTGCCTGAACACATTGCCATTATTATGGATGGAAATGGGAGGTGGGCAGAGCAACAGGGACTGGAGAGGATTTACGGACATAAACAAGGGGTAGATACTGTGAAGCGGGTGGTGGAAGCTAGTGGGGAGATCGGTTTGAAATATCTGACATTATATACATTTTCCATTGAAAACTGGAATCGGCCTAAGACTGAAGTGGATGCCCTGATGGGGCTGATGGTGGATGCCATTATCCGTGAAACAGCAGAACTGATGCGCCAGAAAGTGAAGGTGAAAGTCATTGGGAATACGGGAGACCTGCCTGCGGAGGTGTGGAAAAAGATGGAAGAGTTGATCCGGGTGACTGCTGCAAATACCGGAGTGACCCTGATTTTGGCATTGAGCTATGGCTCCCGTTGGGAGATTACAGAGGCTGCCAGAAAGAT
>CAJMQA010000324.1 GCA_905215395.1 uncultured bacterium
CATTGCCCTGATCATACTTGCCGATCAGACCCGTAATATCTGAAATGGAGGCTTCCACTGCGGAGGCCGTAGTGAACAAACTATCCAAATCTTCCCGGAATTGTTCCTCCCCTCCGAACAGCTGTATCATACCATGTACATCATGGGGAGCAAAAAAACGGTATTGCCAGGCACTGGCCTCAGTGTACGACCGGCCGGCCTCACAGGGGTTGAACGGTGTTTCCCAATTACCATCCGAGCGTTTCCCCCGGAAAAAACGGCAGGAACCATCGAAGACATTAACATAATTGCGGGCACGCCGGCCAAAACGTTCAGCGACTTCCTGTTCCCCCAGCGACTCAGCCATCCTGGAGATGCACCAGTCATCATAAGCGAATTCCAGCAAACAAGAAACCGATTCTTTACGGAAGTTTGCCGGGATATAGCCCTCACGGATGTAAAAATCGGCTCCCTTAGCATTTTTTTCGGCAGAACGGACCATCGCTTCCAAGACTTTTCGCCCGTCAAAACCTCGTATTCCTTTCATCCAGGCGTCTGCAATGACAGAAACAGAATGGTAACCGATCATGGTTCCTGTTTCTCCTGAAGCCAACGGCCAGATGGGTAATTCTCCGGTTACTTCGTAAATCTCCAGGGCGGAACGGACCATATCGGCGACAAAAGCAGTATCCAGCAAAGTCATCATCGGATGCCAGGCCCGGAAAGCATCCCAGAAAGAAAGTGTGGAATACCGGCTTTTACCTGTTTCGGTCTGTCCGATACCCATGTCCTGTTTCCGGTATTCCCCGTTGACATCATTGATCCGGTTGGGAACCACACAACTGTGATACAGAGCCGTATAGAAATTCGCCCTTTCTTCCGGACTACCGCCTTTAATCCGGATACAGGAAAGCCGGGAGTCCCATTCTTTGGCAGCTTTCCTACGTATAGCACTGAAATCCAGCCCTGCAAGGTCGTGTTCCCGGTTCAGCCGGGCATTATCCACACTAACAGCCGACACTCCAACCTGTAATTCCAGGACTTCCCCGGCTTTTACCCGGAATGTAGCGACAGCCTGTAATTTTCCCCCATTGATCCGGACAGAATCCCGGCACACCTTTCCCTCCTTCACCCAGGTCAGAGTTTCAAACGGATGGGAAAAGAGGGCAGTGAAATATATGTGCTGATCATTTACCCAGGCTGAAGTGTTCCGCATTCCGGAAATCTCATCCGGAGCGGTTTGCTCCAGATAAGCAGCCTGAATTGTTTCATCAGTCAGCGAGTGCGCAAGATCGATAGCAACCGACACTTCACCTGCCCTGTCAAAGCGGTATCTGTGTATTCCGGTATAAGGAGTGGCAGTCAGTTCCGCCTGTATACCTTCCGAAGGCAATATTACTTTGTAATATCCCGGGGATGCCCATTCCTCCCGGTGGGAAAAAGGGAGCGGTGTCATCCAGTCTCCACCTTGTTCCGGAACCAGTTTTCTGCCCGCCGGATAAATGAGGATATCCCCGAAATCTATACATCCGGTTCCACTGAGATGTGTATGTGAAAACCCAATAATTACTGAATCGCTGTAGTGATAACCAGCACAGGCGTCCCAATTCCCCCGACGGGTATCGGGACTCAGCTGTACGGCTCCGAACGGTACGGTAGCTCCCGGATAGGTATGCCCGTGAAAACCTGTCCCCACAAAAGGATTTACTTCCTGAGTCAGTCTGCCTTTCTGCAAAGAACAGCCGAAAATCAGACAGACTGCCAGAAAACAAAAGATCCGCCTGTTCATTTTTTACTTTTTTTCTTCTTTGTATTTTTTATCTTCTTCTTCCCGGTATTTTTTCGCCAAAGCTTTGGCCTCTTCTGCACCTGTCCTGTCTCCTTTCTTTTCCAGCAGGGCCGTCTTCCCATTCATCAGGGCAATCCGGTAATACAATGGTTTTCCTTCCCGGTTCAGACGGTCCATCAGTGCTGCAGCGGATTGCAGGATTTCCGGATCATCCGCCCCTTTTGCCAGGGCCGGAATATGATTCCAGATGTAGGAATAATCTTCCATTCCACGGAATACGTTGTAACGATAAGCGGCCTGAATACTGTTCCACATCGCTTTGTAATCCCCTTTACGGGAATATTCAGCGGTAAACAGTTTGGCCAGAGCAGCGGGACATACCCCGAAATCCACCGACTGCAGATACTCCACCAAAGTCTGGTTCCTTGCTTCATCCACCTTTTCACCGGTCAGAAGTGCATAGGGAGAAGGTTCGGTAATGCTCCGAACCCCGTTGTCAATGATCCTTCCCAAGGTCTTATCTGCTTCCGCCCTGTCCTCAAACCGGTAAATCTTCTCCCGGTTGTCCATCACCCGCCGGAATGCCGGAACCAGGGGATCCCGGACATTTTCCTTGAAAATCTCCCAGTTTTCCTTTTCCACCAGCCGGTCGTCCGGTAAAGAAGCCAGGTAAGCGTCCAGTACCGCCGCATGTTCCTCTTTCTGATAGGCGGCCAACAAAGCTTTCAGATAATCTTTCATAAAAGCGGCTCCCCGCTCACCTGCCTGGTACTGCCGTATCAGACCCGACAGATTATTATCACGATCCAGGGCCTGCCTCCCCACTTCCAGAATCCTTCCGGCATCCCCTCCTCCGACAACCATGTGGACGATGTCCCCGCTCTGTGCATCTATAAAAAGGAGGGTCGGATAGGCTGCAGGAGTGAATTTTTTCTTCAGCACACCCGCCATGGCATCCTTATCCATATCCACTTTCACAGAAACAAAATGCTGATTGTAAAAATCTCCCACCACCTTCTGTGGAAAAATATTTTTTGACAATTCTCTGCAAGGTCCGCACCAGAATGTATAACAATCCACAAATATCAGTTTCTTTTCTTTGGACGCCTTCCGGACCACCCGGATCCATTCCGGTTTCTCAAACCGAATACCCTCATCCTGCGCAGACACAGCTGTTATAACTCCATAAATCAGGAGTATGACTATAGTTAGTTGTTTCATGTTTCTGATATTAAATTAAACTAAATTGAATCAAAGTAAATTAAAGCCGGATTATTCGGGTTCCGACAATAAATTGTACAGCAGATTCAGATTATCGGTACCCACCAGATCCACACCGGTTTTTAGGAATAACTTTTTAAAAGCTCCCGTGTCGGGAGCCCCCCACCAGCGGAACAATTTCTTTTCCCCGTGTACCTTTTCGAGGATCTCCCGCATCTTTTTATATTCTTCTGCAGGCATCTCCCCGTTGCCGTCCCAGCTGAAATAACTCTGGTAATTGTCACTGACTACCGGCATCAGGGAGGCCGGTATCCCTTTGCCCAGATCCCGGATCTGCCCGTCCAGAAAAGCAAATCGCAAAGACTCCTCCGGCAGTGTCTGCAGCGGACGGTTTCCGGAAATAAAGAACAGGACAGCCCCCTCCCTGTAAACACCATCTTTTACAGAACAAAAATACTTACAGTAAGGCTCCATCTGCTTTTTCAGGACCTCGTAGATCCCTTCACCGTTAGCTTTAAAATCCGCCATCAGGAAAAAGGGACGCCCACTGCCAGGATACACTTCTCCTCCGTTTTCCTGAATCCGCCGGACCAGGGGTTTCAGGTACAGATTCTCAAACGTGAGGGCCGGATCCGGTTCCGGTTTTTCATGCCCCGTATACACCTCTCCCTCAATCAGCCAGAGATCGGCTTCTACGCAGTTGAAACGGAATGCCAGAGCATCCTGCAAGGGATTTTCTCTCTGATAATCGTTGTGTGAGAAAGCGTTATAATGAACCTGATCTCTCCGGGGGGAGGGCAATGTCTGCTGCAGTACG
>CAJMQA010000325.1 GCA_905215395.1 uncultured bacterium
ATATCTAACAAAAGAATATAATATTTAGCATTTATAAAACTCTTGCACTGCCAGACTCTGATCATTTTTCAATGATGCTGCACTGCCGGAGGTTTGCCAGATAAAGAATTCTGGAATTAGCTTTGTTATACTATAAAGTTGTATATAGGCACTTAATATTCTATTTTAGAAATAAAAGTGAATACCAGCTGTAAATGTTGCTTTAGGCATGGGGTAGCCGGTATTTTCTTGCGATGGCCGTCTGTCCGGTTATAGGAAGCAGTCGCTAAACTGCTGAAACTCCTTTTTTAATCCGGTTTGTAACTTCTGTCATCAGGGAGTTGTAAGAGCCATATCCCAGATTTATGCCTGTTTTGATTCCGTCTTCTTTTTGCTTACGGGTAACAATGTTGATGACTCCTCCCATGGCATTAGAACCTTAAAGTACAGAGGCTGGCCCGCGTACGACTTCTACTTTTTCTGCCAGCATAGATTGATAGGCATCGGCAATGGGGTGGCCCATCAGCCCCATATACTGCGGATGTCCGTCGATTAATACCAGTAAACTGGTTGTGGGGGCTCCGCCTATACCGCGAAGGTTCATACTTCCTGCGGCTCCGTTGGAACCCCCATATCCCATAATTCCGCGTCCGGTTGCGAAGAGTCCCGGGATTTGTTCCGTCAGAATCGGGAGTAATGACGGTTCAAATCGTTTTAATTGTTAAACAATCAGTCGGCCATCAATTTGCGATAGCGTACCCGTTTGGGTTCGACATTGCCCAATAGCTTCCGCTTGTGTTCTTCGTATTCGGAATACGAGCCTTCATAATATACGACATTGGAGTCGCCTTCAAATGAGAGAATATGAGTACAGATGCGGTCCAGGAACCAGCGGTCGTGTGAAACGACAACAGCGCATCCTGCAAAGTTTTCCAGTCCTTCTTCCAGTGCACGGAGGGTATTCACATCAATATCATTGGTCGGTTCGTCGAGCAACAGCACATTGGCTTCGGCCTTTAATGTCAGAGCCAGATGGAGGCGGTTTCTTTCTCCTCCGGACAGTACTCCACAAAGCTTTTCCTGGTCAGCTCCGGCAAAATTGAATTTGGACAGATAGGCCCGGGAGTTAATCTCTTTGCCTCCGACGCGTATCAGTTCCTGGCCTCCTGAAACAACCTGATAGACTGTTTTTTTCGGATCTATGTCCTTGTGAGTCTGGTCGGCATATCCGATTCTCACGGTTTCGCCCACTTCAAAAGTTCCCTTGTCGATACTTTCCATTCCCAGGATCATTTTGAACAAGGTCGTCTTACCGGCTCCGTTCGGACCGATCACACCGACAATGCCGTTGGGGGGAAGTATAAAATTCAGATCGTCAAACAATAATTTATCGCCGAATGCTTTGGCTACGTGCTGGGCTTCGATTACCTTATTTCCCAGACGGGGACCGTTCGGGATAAAGATTTCAAGTTTTGTTTCGCGTTCTTTCTGATCTTCATTCAGTAATGTTTCATACGAGTTCAGACGGGCCTTTCCCTTTGCCTGACGGGCCTTGGGAGCCATGTTAATCCACTCCAGTTCCCGTTCCAGTGTTTTACGGCGTTTGCTGGCTTGTTTTTCTTCCTGAGCCATACGTTTGGTTTTCTGATCAAGCCAGGAAGAGTAGTTCCCTTTCCATGGAATACCTTCTCCCCGGTCGAGTTCCAGAATCCATCCGGCAACATGATCCAGGAAATAACGGTCGTGTGTGATACAGATTACTGTTCCCGCGTATTGTTGCAAATGTTGTTCCAGCCAGTCGATGGATTCGGCATCCAAATGGTTGGTCGGTTCGTCGAGCAATAACACATCGGGCTGTTGAAGGAGCAGACGGCATAAAGCAACACGGCGACGTTCTCCTCCCGAAAGCGTATCTACGACCTGATCTTCCGGCGGACAGCGCAGGGCATCCATTGCCCGTTCCAGCCGGCTGTCCAGGTTCCAGGCATCAGTAGCGTCTATCTTGTCCTGTAATTCAGCCTGGCGGGCAATAAGGGCATCCATTTTATCCGGATCTTCCAGTACCTCTGGATCCCCGAATTTTTCGTTTACCTCTTCATATTCTTTCAGGGTATCTACGATATCCTGTACTCCTTCCTGTACGACTTCTTTGACGGTTTTTCCCGATTCCAGTTTGGGGTCCTGTTCCAGATACCCGACTGTATATCCGGGAGAAAAAACAACCTCCCCCTGATAATCTTTTTCGAGGCCGGCAATGATCTTGAGCAGGGTGGATTTTCCGGAACCGTTCAAGCCGATAATGCCGATTTTGGCGCCATAAAAGAAAGACAGATAAATGTTCTTTAAAACTTGTTTTTGAGGCGGAAATACTTTGCTTACGCCTACCATTGAAAAAATGATTTTCTTATCGTCTGCCATATATTGAATTTTAATTTTTTCTTTTTTCGATCAGAAGAAGTCACAAAGATATAATTATATCTTATAACGTAGGCTGTTCTATTCCATTTGTAGTTTTATCTGCAAGGAATTTGTTTAATGCAAATAGTAATTTATGGTGATTGTATAAGTGTCTTACGATAGTACCACCAACCGGTAAGATCAGCTAACAGCCATCCGATCGGGATAGACCACCAGATACCGATAACCCCGATGGCCGGGATAGAAGCTAAAGCGTAAGCCAGGGCTACGCGGGTGCCTAAAGAGATAAAGGTTAGTGCAACCGACATGCCTGGTTTTCTGACGGCACGGTAAAAACCATAGAACAAAAACAGACAACCGATCCCACAATAGAAAGCCCCTTCGATTCGCAGGTATTCGACTCCGATAGCAATAATTTCGGTTTCATGTGCCGGAATAAAAATGAGCATTAAAGGTCGGGCTAGCATGAATACAAATAATGAAATAAAAATGCAAAATACAAAGGTTGCAATAACGGCTACCCGGATTCCTTTACGGATGCGTTCCCGCTTACCAGCGCCGAAGTTCTGGGCGATAAATGTGGAGAAAGCATTCCCGAAATCCTGGACAGGCATGTAAGCAAATGAGTCGATTTTGACTGCAGCAGCAAAAGCTGCCATGACAGCTGTGCCGAAACTATTGATCAGTCCTTGTACCATCAGGATTCCGAAATTCATCACGGATTGCTGGGCGCAGGTTAATGAAGAATAGGTAGCGATTTCTTTTACCGTAGACCATTGCAGGTGTATATCTTTGCGCCCAATCCGAAAGTCCGGAAACCGCCAAAGGCTATAGAAGCACAACCCGATACCGGATATTGCCTGAGCGATCACTGTTGCGAATGCAGCTCCACGGACACCCCATCCGAAAGATAAAATAAAAACCAAATCGAGTACAATGTTCAGGATGACGGCAACAGCTAAAAAGAGCAGAGGAGAGGTTGAATTCCCGATTGCACGGAGCAGGGAGGCGTAATAATTGCAGAGGAAGGTAAATCCGATGCCCCAGAAGATGATCCACAGATAATCACGCATCGGAGCATATACTTCGACGGGTACTTGCAGCAATCTCAGGATGGGATCGATCCAGATGAAAACGGCAATGTTCAGTAATAGGGTGATGCTTCCGATCAATACCAGTGAAACAAAAATACTCCGTTTTAGGGCTGCTCTGTCTCCGGCACCGTATTGAAGTGAAAAGATCGCCCCGCTCCCCATGCATAACCCTAAAAGTATGGAGGTCAGGAAGATCATCAGTGTGTAGGCGGAGCCGACAGCAGCCAGTGCAGTGGCTCCTAAAAATTGTCCGACGATCAGGGTATCGGCAATGTTGTAAAATTGTTGCAACAAATTGCCCAGAAT
>CAJMQA010000326.1 GCA_905215395.1 uncultured bacterium
GGCAATATTCAGATGGATATCCATATTTTCAATCAGCAAATCGATCGAATAATTAAAAAAATCGACATACAAGAATATCAAAATGATAATACCACCTGAAAAAATATAACGATAACGCTTGAGTATCTCACTCTGATAATTGATTTTTATATTATACAAGGTAATATAGCAAACTTCAAAAATGCAGAATGTCGTCAATAAAAGATCACCGATGGAAGAAATGAATATATCTCTGGAAATATTTTCATCGAACATATGTAAACGATACAAAGTCGGCGGCAAACGGAAAGACTGCATAAAATAACGGAATCCACATAAAAATAATATAAATCCGATACAATACAACAACTGCATTCTCCAGGAAACCGTACTTTTCAATACCAGATCATAAACATAAAAAAGACTCAGAAAAAACAAAAGATAGAAAGTTACCAGCAGATAATTTGAGGCGCTTTCCTTATAATGTTCACCATATACAATATAAAAAAGCCCTCTTCCCTCCTTATCTTTGATCAGATGTCCGTTGGGCTTCAATACAGTAGACACGTCTACCTGATCTACATTTTCGTCTGCAATTTTTAAAAATTTCCCAAAAGCATTGCGAATGTATTTATTCGTATAAGGATAACTATCTTTGATGCGTAATAAGACAAAAAATTCGACATCACCAACTTGCTTTTTACGAATTTCATAATAAGTATTAGCAATTTTTATAAAATTTCCGGCCTTCTTCAAATGTGTATACAGATCGCTTTCCCCCACAATCCCATTGCTCCAAAAAAAAATTTCTCCCCGCTGAAAGCCTACACCAATCAGATCGTCATCCCACTTCAGCTGATCCATGCCGAGGCTATCCTTATTCATTTTTTGCAGCATCCCATCAGCCCGGGTCTCCTCTTTATGTAAACGGATCTCAAAACGTCTTACCCAAATATCTTCATTCTGACGATAAAACAGATATTCAGTCAGTGCCGTTGCCACTAACAACACCAATGCCCCAGCCAAAACAAACCATATCTTTTTTCTAATGCTCATTCTTTTTGCCTTTCCGCTCAATCTTTATTCATGGTGATAAGGTTCACCTTTCATAATGGTCATTGCCCTGTACAATTGTTCTGCGAAAATCATTCTCACCATCTGATGGGAAAACGTTAGCTTTGATAAAGACAGCAGATCATCCGCCCTTTGATACACGGCATCGGAAAACCCATAAGGTCCCCCAACCACAAAAATCAATCTCTTCACCCCATTCAACATCTTTTGTGCCAAAAAAACCGAAAAAGCCGACGAAGTATATTCTTTCCCCTTTTCATCTAAAAGAATCACCAGATCGGTCGGTTGCAGCTGTTCCAGAATCATTGTTCCTTCCTTCTCTTTTTGCAAAGCTTCACTCATACTCTTCGTATTCTTCACATCAGGCAAGACTTTCATTTCATAGCCCACGTATTTCCTCAGCCTTTTCTCATACTCTTCAATCCCGGCTTTAATATAAGCCGCATCCGTTTTTCCAATCACCAGCAGACAAATTCTCATATTTCTATTTTACAGCTTAATAATCCGCTTACTTTCACTTCCGATACAATTTATACCCAACGAAAATAACATTTTTTTCCCACATCCTTGCAAAAAACCAGATTTTATCCCTATATTTGCACCCGTCAAAAGATTTACTGTCGGATGACGCACGCAAGTGCAGGTCCCATAGCTCAGTTGGTTAGAGCACCTGACTCATAATCAGGGAGTCCTTGGTTCAAGCCCAAGTGGGACCACAATATTCAAACACCAATTAGCTGAAAAATCAGTTAATTGGTGTTTTTGTTTCAACTTCATATTGAATATTGTTATCCAGACCGATAAAATAGCATTCTGCCAACCGAAAGATACGCTCCTATCCGGAGCAGAACCTGAGCGGTAAAAATATTATAAAATTTTTTCTTGACCGTATATACTTTTTCCAACAATTGGTGTTATTAATACAAAACACAAAAATCATGGCAGACTTCACGAAAGAAATAAAAATTGCTGAACTCATCGTGCGTCAGGAAATGGGCGGATTAAGTGCCGAAGAATCGCAATTACTCTCCCAATGGCTGGAGGAGTCGGAAGATCATATTGCATTTTACCGGCAACTTTTGGAAAAACCAATGCCAATTTCCCTTGCGGCAGAGTTCGACAAAGAACGGTTTATCCGGACGACGCAGCATAAAATACATCAACGTAAAATACATCGTATCGTCTGGCGGTCAGCAACAGTAGCTGCTCTCTTCGTGATCGGTCTGATCTCTGTCTTACTTACCGGGGAACATATACATGTAAAACCGCCTGTCGTTAACAACAGGCCGGTAGCCGGAAGGACACAAGCAGTATTATCACTACCCAATGGCCGCCAAGTAGCTCTTGGAAGCGAAGCAGGACAGGATACCGCCTGGATGAAATATGCCGGAGCCCGTGACATTAACCCCCAGTCTGTAGCAAAGCCTACTGACATAAAAATAGAAGTAGCCCGGGGAGGAGAATATAAAATCCGCCTGGATGACGGAACGGTGGTGTGGCTAAATTCAGAAAGCTCTTTGATTTATCCGGAAAAGTTTACAGGCGATAAACGGACAGTCCGTCTGTCGGGAGAGGGATATTTCGAGGTAGCCCGAAATGAAGAGAAGCCTTTTATCGTTTCAGTGGCCGGTATGGAAATTAAAGTTCTGGGCACCAAATTCAACGTCACCGCTTACGGGGACGAGGGACTGACGACAACTACACTGGTTTCCGGAGCTGTGGAAGTAATTACCCCTCACCGGTCGGTACAGCTACAACCAGGCAAGCAGGCAATAGTTCAGGAAGGTGTAGATGATATTATGGTCTCTGAGGTCGATGTGGAATTATATGCTTCGTGGACCGCCGGGGTTTTCAAATTTGACAAGATGACTTTGACGGACATCTGTACGCGTCTGTCCCGCTGGTATGATGTCGATTTTATATTCGAAGGAGAAAGTGGCAAAGAAAAATTCACCGGTGGTACATGGAAATATGTACCTCTAAAAGATTTTTTATCCAAAATCGAACGGGTCACAGATGTTTCATTTCAGTTTGAAAATAATACGGTAAAAGTGATTTCTAAAAAATAAAAACACAGGGAAATGTTTGCCGCAACTCCCTGTGTCTGATACGAAAAACTCCCTTGAAGTCTTTGCCGGACCTTTTGGGAAAATTGTTAATCTTAATCTTATAAATTTATGAAAAAAAAACGACTTAGTGCGAGATGGCTGCATGAAATTGCAGGTAATCGATTTTTTTTAGCTATGAAACTGAGTTTTTTCCTGATGTTTTTCGTGGTGTTAAGCGCTTCTGCTAACATTGATGTGATGTCCCAGCGAGTAAATCTGTCTTTTAAAAACACCGATCTGAGTGTGGTGTTCAAATCCCTGGAATCACAAACCGGACACATCTTTGTGTACAGCGCCGATCGGGTGCAGGCAGACCGGATCCGTGTCTCCGTACAATTAAAAGATACCGAACTGGCACAGGCCTTAGATGTACTATTAAAAGATTTGCCTTATACTTACAGTGTAGAAGGTCAAAGTGTACTGATCATTCCTGCACCCCGGCAAACCATCCGCGAGATACCTCCGACTCCGCAGAAAACAATCAAAGGACGTATTACCGATGAAACAGGTGCTCCGCTGGTCGGTGCGACGGTGATCGTAAAAGGAACCACCCGAGGCGTAGCAACCGATGTAAACGGTCAATATTCGATCAGTGTTCCTGCCGATGTCACTACCCTCGAAATTTCTTTCCTCG
>CAJMQA010000327.1 GCA_905215395.1 uncultured bacterium
CCAATGAAGTCCGGTTTAATCCCACTCCCAGAAACTGCATGATCAACAATGTCCCGCCTATACAAAATATCAGCGAACTTCCGATCAGCAAACCCGCACGTACCCCCATCACAATCAATATAATGAAAATCACAATGACAACCGACTCTATCAGATTCAGGATAAATCCATTATTAGCCTCACGGGCAATCTGATCCTCCGGATAGAGAGTTATCATTTCCACTCCTACCGGCATTTGTCTTTCCAACTGTGCCAGTTTAACCCGCACAGCCTCTCCGGCCTTCACCACATCATAATCCGAAGCAGTAGAGACCCCTACCCCAATCGCTTTCTTTCCGTTCACCCGGATCATTGTCTTAGGGGGCTCCAGATAACCTTTTTCTATTGCAGCAATATCCCCTAAACGAATTTGCTGTCCCGTTTGCGTGGAGATTAACTGATTCTTGATATCAGTCAGATTTTTATAAGTTCCTTCCGCCAGAATCTTTAACTCTATATTTCCTGCCCTTTTCTCTCCCGTATTGATCAGAGAATTCTGGGACTTTATAGTTTCCATGACAGAATTCAGATTTATACCCGAATTTGCCAATTTAGACATTGAAATGTAGACATTTACAACTTCTGTCTGTTCACCGAATAAAGCCACTTTCTGTACCCCTTCAATGGTCACCAACTCTGTTTTCAGACGTTGTCCCCACTCCCGTAAATCATGGTAACTAAACCCATCATCCGCAGTCAGGGCAAAATAGATTCCGAAGACATCCCCGAAATCATCCGAAACAGTAATCGTGGAAGCTCCCTGGGGTAACTGTGATTGCACATTCAACACTTTACGCCTCAATTCATCCCACATCTGAGGCATCTCTTCAGGCGGAGTTGCCGGACTCAGTTCGATGTTGATTTTCGACATTCCGTAGTACGAATCAGACTTGATTTTATATACCCGCCGCATAGACTGGATCTCCCGCTCTATCGGTTCAGTAATCAGCTGTTCCACCTCCCTGGGAGAAGCTCCCGGGTATTGGGTGATTAATACAGCTGTCTTGATCACAAAAGGCGAATCCTCTTTTTTACCCAGCGAACCGAACGATATCACTCCCCCCACCAACATGACGAAGAGGAAAAAGTAAATCACTTTCGGGTTGTCCAATGAATACTTTGCTATATTCATATTCTTATTATTTCAATTCATTTTTTAAAACTGCTACTTTCTGCCCATCAGTAATATAATTTACTCCTGCCACTACAATAACATCTTCAGTTTTCAATCCGGAAGTCACCAGAACATCATCCACCCCCAATAATTGTTCCGTAACAATTTTCTGCCGTTTCACCGTTCCGGTCGCAGCATTATATAACCAAACTGAAGTTTCATTTGTTTTCAGGTCTTTAAAAACAGCACTCAAAGGTACCGTATACCCCTCTCCCGAAGTATTGTCAATATTAAGCGACACCTTACAGGAAAATCCCGGATAGATATTATAAAGATCCCGCTTAAAACCCGGGTCGGTGATTGCCAGACGAACCGGAATACCGCTACCATCCGGAGAAGCATCAACCACTTCCTTTACCTCAGCAGTAAACCATTTTCCCTTATAAGTATCAAATTCTACTGCAACCTTCATTTTTTCACGGGTTAAACGGACATTGGTCTCCGGAAGAATAAAATTCACCTCCAGCTTATCAGGATTCACCAACTTTATGATAGATTCCCCAGGCTGTACTTTCTGATAATTTTCAACGTATTTTTCTTCCACAAATCCATCAAAAGGAGCCCGGAGCTTGGTATCAGCCAAAGTATTCTGAGACGTTTCATATGCAGATTGAGCTTTGACATAATTAGCTTCAGCAATTTCGTAATCCTGCTTCGAAATAGCCTGCATAGCTAAAAGTTTCTTGTTGCGTTCCATTTGTGATTTTGCTGTGACATAAGCAGCTTTATTGGCCTCGAATTGCAAATTATAATCCAGAGGATCAACAGCAGCAATAACAGTCCCTTTCTTTACCTTCTGTCCGGCATCCACATTCATTTGTACCAAAGGCCCGGATACCTTAAAAGCCAGTTTGCTATATTCCTCAGCATTTACAACACCAGTGTACATTTTCTGCATTGCACCCAACGATTCTACTGTCACCACTCTTACAGGACGGACTATCTCCTGATAAGAATTTCCTTTCTTGCCTCCACAAGACAATCCCAGCAAAGCACACAGACCTGATATAAATAACAATCTAAATTTCATAAAACTGTTTATTAATTCTAACTTTATTATATTAAATTTCACTTAAAAGGCTCTCTCTTTCTTACAAAAGACAAGCCAAAAATCAAATAGTAAAGTTAAAAAATATTTTTATATATAAAAATTATCAAATCAATATTGAATATCAAGTGATGATACGTTATTTTTAATTAAAAAGTTGCCGGATTTCATCCCAATTCAATCTGATCACACAAAAAAATTCCGGTCACTCGTTATAAATGAATGACCGGAATATGATTTATAATGTATAAATTATCAAATCGATAAGATTCTGACCAGACTCAGTAATTCAGGATTCAGATTTTTAGTATGTTTGATGGTTTTGTTGAAAGGAACATGAACAATTTCCTTGTTCATAATGCCCAGCATAATACTTTTCTGATCGTCCATCAAAGCATCTACGGCAGCAGCTCCCAGCTGACTGGCCAAAACCCGGTCAAACTGCGAAGGCGAACCTCCGCGCTGCATATGTCCCAATACAGAAACGCGGATATCATATTCCGGATGTTTCTGCGCCACTTTTTCAGCAATACTGTATGCCCCTCCGGATTTTTCACCTTCAGCAACAATTACAATTCCACTCGAATTTTTGGGATTATAATCTTTTTCAATAAAATGTTCCAGGGCAGACAAATCGGTTTCCACCTCAGGAACCAACACTGCTTCTGCACCGGTAGCAATGGCCGTACGCAAAGCAATAAAGCCGGCATCCCTGCCCATTACTTCCACAAAGAAAAGACGGTTATGTGCACTTGCAGTATCTTTGATTTTATCGACAGCTTCCACAGCTGTATTGACAGCTGTATCATAACCGATAGTAGAATCTGTTCCGAACAAATCATTATCTATGGTTCCCGGTATACCAACCACCGGAATATCGTGCTCCTGAATCAACAATTTTGCCCCGGTAAATGAACCATCCCCACCGATGACAACCAGTGCATCAATTTTGTGCTCAGCTAAAACCTGAGCAGCTTTTGTACGACCTTCCGGTGTACGGAATTCCATACTACGGGCAGATTTCAGAATTGTGCCTCCACGCTGAATAATATTACTGACATCGCTCGATTTCAATCTCTTTATATCTCCTTCTATCAACCCCTGGTATCCCCCAAAGATACCATATGCTTCACAACCATTATAAATAGCAGCCCGAACCACAGCCCGGATGGCAGCATTCATTCCCGGCGCATCACCTCCTGATGTCAGGACACCTATCCTTTTAATTTTTCCCATACTATCAAATGTAATTAATCTATTGTAGTTCTATTTTATGTTTTACTTCTTCCATGATCCAACGGGGAGTTGAAGTTGCCCCTGTAATCCCCACACACCCGGCATCCGTCAGCATCTCAGGCTTTACATCTGCAGCTCCTTGTACAAAATAAGTTCTGGGATTAACCTCCCGGCACATATCAAATAACTGCTTCCCATTTGAACTCTTTTCACCACTAACAAAAATGATGACATCATGTAAACGCGCAAACTCTTTCAATTGAGGAATCCG
>CAJMQA010000328.1 GCA_905215395.1 uncultured bacterium
TGGCATCGTTGAATAATGGAGATGATATAATACCCATAATAATCTGCTTTAGGGTTAGACAAATCCTTCCTGTTCCCTTCCTTCTATATGCTCAACTTGAAATATATGACAAAAAAATCGCTTTTTCAAATAAATATCGGATTAAACTCGGATATTTCCTATTTTATTCCGGATATTATTCGAAGTTGTACCAAATATACTCCGAATATGATATAGCTAAAACATTATCCGTCAGTTACCCAATGTTTTTTTTGCCTGTGTATAAAAAAGGTCCAATTAAATCAGAATTTAATCAAACTCGGCAAAAGACAGAAGAATCATAAAGAACATTCATATTTTTGCAATCTTGTTTCATTATTGGGAGAATATGAAAACAACGAATGAAGAAATTGAGGGCCGGATTTTTGGTTACGCAAGGGTGAGTACACGCGATCAAAATCTGGACATGCAACTTGATGTATTACAACAACAGAAATGTATAAAGATTTTTTGTGAAAAAATATCGGGAGTGAAAAAGCGTCCGGAATTGGAGCATTGTCTGTCCGTATTGGAGGCTGGGGACGTATTGGTTGTTTATAAACTGGACAGACTTGCCAGAAGTTTGTCTGAGATTGTACGTATATGTTCAGAACTTGAAAACAAGAAAATACGAATTAAATCAGTGAAAGACAACATAGATACCACGGACTATATGGGTAAATTCACTATGCATATTTTTGCTGCTTTAGCAGAGTTTGAACGGAATGTGATCATGGAACGTACCCGTGAGGGACGAGAGGCTGCTCAGAAACGGGGAAAAAAATTTGGACGTCCACAAGGTCTGAGCCCTGCAGCCCGGCAAAGAGTAGAAAAAGCTGCGAAATTGTATCAGGAAGGTGTGACGGTAAAAAATATATGCAAAAAAATTGAAATTAAAAGTAAGAGTACTCTCTACAAATATCTGCAAATGAAAAACATCCCTTTGAGATCAGTAATTAAATCCTGAAAATAATCATTTGAGCTTTGCTATAAGTGAATAAAAAACTATTTTTGTACCGCAAAGTCAAGTAATTCCCCGGTGCACAAATGACACTGAGGAACGCGAAGCGTACCATAAATCTTACCTCAGATTCAAAAAAACATATCATAATTAATATTCTTTTTATCTTAAATTTTTAATGATTTGAGATTAAAAATAGTTGACCGTGAAGGTCCAATTAAATTCTGAATTAATTGGACTCCCGATTTTGTTTTATATGGACTGTAACTGGTATATATATACACACTTTTTCTGTTGATTATTTTCTATTTAAGTAAAAATCATATACAATGAAAGCATGTTTTATGGGCTTAGGTTATATTGGCCTGCCTACTGCTATAATTGCTGCGAAACACGGCATTGAAGTTGTCGGTGTTGATATTAATCCGCATGTGGTTGAGATGACCAATCATGCTCAGTTACATATTGTAGAGCCGGGACTTGAATCCTGCTTGCAGGAGGTGATCTCTTCAGGAAAGTTGAAAGCTTCAGTCAGACCGGAAGTGAGTGATGCATATTTTATGGTAGTTCCGACACCTTTTAAAGGGAATCATGAGCCGGATGTTTCTTATGTGGAAGCAGCGACCTGGGCGGTTATTCCTTTGCTGAAAGCAGGTGATTTGTATGTGATTGAGTCGACTTCTCCGGTTGGTACGACAGAGATGATGGCTAAAATTATTTTTGATGAACGTCCGGAGTTAAAAGATAAAATTTACATTGCTTACTGTCCTGAACGCGTTTTGCCGGGGAATGTAATCTATGAATTGGTTCACAATGACCGGGTCATTGGAGGTATCAATCCCGAATCAACAGAGAAAGCCATTGCTTTTTATAGCCGGTTTGTGCAGGGCACCCTTCATAAGACCAATAGCCGGACAGCAGAGATGTGTAAACTGACGGAAAATTCTTCCCGGGATGTTCAGATTGCTTTTGCCAATGAGTTATCCCTGATCTGTGATAAAGCAGGTATAAATGTTTGGGAATTGATCGAGCTGGCGAATAAACATCCTCGTGTGAATATTCTCCAGCCGGGTTGTGGCGTTGGTGGACATTGTATTGCTGTCGACCCTTATTTTATTACTGCAGAATTCCCTATGGAGTCCCAGATCATAGCTAAGGCTCGTGAAATCAATAACTATAAAGCTTTCTGGTGTGCCGAGAAAGTTGAG
Source organism: uncultured bacterium (assembly GCA_905215395.1). Classification (GTDB taxonomy): domain Bacteria; phylum Bacteroidota; class Bacteroidia; order Bacteroidales; family Marinifilaceae; genus Odoribacter. The sequence goes on from CAJMQA010000328.1 coordinate 2,188, forward strand.
AATGCCATGTTGAGATTTGAACTGGAGCATCACCGGACACCTGTAATCGCCATGATGGGACTTGCCTTTAAACCGGATATTGATGATTTGCGGGAAGCTCCGGCGAAATATATTACGACTAAGGTGATGCAAAGTTGTAATAATGCAGATATTCTGGTGGTGGAACCCAATGTGTCGGAACATAAAGTGTTTAAACTGACGGACTACGCTAAAGCTTACGAGAAGGCAGATATCGTGGTTTTTCTGGTAGCACATAAAGAGTTTAAGACGCTTCCTTATCGGGATGATAAAGTAATATTGGATTTTTGTGGTATTTACAAGAAGAATTGATCCGGTTGTGAAAAAAATAATGCTTGTTTTCGGAACCCGTCCCGAAGCCATCAAAATGGCACCGCTGGTAAAAGAATTTCAGAAATATCCGGAGCAATTCCAGACTATTGTATGTGTAACAGGTCAGCATCGTGAGATGTTGGATCAGGTACTTCAGTTATTTGAGATTGTTCCTGATTATGACCTGAATATCATGAAACAGGGACAGGATTTATATGATGTCACTGCCCGGGTGTTGACTGGTATGCGGAGTGTTTTGAAAGAAGCGCAACCTGAGGTTGTTCTGGTACATGGGGATACCACTACCTCAACTTCAGCAGCTTTGGCTGCATTCTACCAGCAAATTCCGGTGGGGCATGTGGAAGCGGGTTTGCGTACACATAATATATACAGTCCCTGGCCGGAAGAAATGAACCGGTTGATTACCGGACGTATTGCTACCTACCATTTTTCCCCGACTCCTTTGAGCCGTCAGAATTTGATTGATGAGGGGATAAAAGAGAAGGCTATTACTGTTACCGGAAATACAGTAATTGATGCTTTGTATATGGTAGTGGGGAAGATTAAAAATAATCGGTCTTTAAATGCTCAACTGGAATCTTTCCTGAAAAAAGTAGGATATGACGTAAATCGTTTAACCGATAAACGCCGTTTGGTACTGATTACCGGACATCGCCGCGAGAATTTTGGGGATGGTTTTATACATATGTGTAAGGCTATAAAGACCTTAACAGAAAAATATCCTCAGGTAGATTTTGTTTATCCCATGCATTTGAATCCCAATGTCCGCAAACCCATTCGTGAAGTTTTTGGCTCGGAACAATTGTCCAATATGTTTTTTATTGAACCTTTGGAATATCTCTCTTTTGTTTATCTGATGGAGAAAAGTACCATCGTATTGACAGACAGTGGTGGTATTCAGGAAGAAGCTCCGGGGCTTGGTAAACCGGTTCTCGTGATGCGGGATACAACCGAACGCCCGGAAGCTCTGGAAGCCGGGACTGTGAAATTGGTTGGAACAGACTATGACAAGATCGTTTGTGAAGTTTCTGCCTTGCTGGATGATCAGGATTATTACGACCGGATGAGTAAGGCGGTAAACCCTTACGGGGATGGGAAGGCGTGTGAAAGGATTGTAAGCCATTTGAATAATACCTTCCATCATTAATTTGATATAAAAATAATTAAAGATATAATGAAAAATTTTGCCTTAATAGGAGCTGCAGGCTATATAGCCCCCCGGCATTTGC
>CAJMQA010000329.1 GCA_905215395.1 uncultured bacterium
ATAAAAAAATTAAGTCGCCGATAAATCCGGCGACTTATTACTAACCCTAAACAGAAACAAACTATGAAATTGATTCTCATACAAAGATAATTATTAATATGACTCTCTCCAATTAAATATTGTTAATTAGAATCAATAAAATCGATAAGAAAAATATTTCTATTTATTCATAGGATATAAGTGATTTATTCGTCCATACAAAATAAGCTTTCATTTAATTCAACTGGTATGATTTTATTACCTAAGCGGGTATCATATGGATATTGTATTTTTATATAATTATCTGTGAAACCGTAAATGTTTTTGCCTATTTTACTTTCTTCGAACAATACCGGGCGGGTTTGTCCAGTGAATTGCCGGTAGAAACTGTGTAATTTTTGTTGTGAAATGCGGAGTAATTCTGTGACTCTGCGATGTTTTTCTTCCTGTGAAACGATGTGTTTGATTTCCAAAGCCTTGGTGCCCTGACGTTCGGAATAGGGAAAGACATGGAGTTGTGAGATATCCAGACCTTCGATGAAATCACGGGCATCTTTGAAGTAGTCTTCTGTTTCTCCCCGCATTCCGGCGATGGTATCCACTCCGATGAAAGCATCGGGAATAAGTGTTTTTATTGTTTTTATTTTCTGTGCGAAAAGTTCCCGGTTATAACGTCTGTGCATCAGTTTCAGGACTTCGTTGTTACCTGACTGCAAGGGGATGTGAAAATGAGGCATAAAATGACGGGAACCGGCTACAAATTCAATAATCTCATCGGTCAGTAAATTGGGTTCGATAGAGGAAATCCTGAACCTTTCTATTTCGTCGTTCTGATCCAGTTGGCGGATCAGTTGCAGGAAGCTGGTTTCAGAGTTCCGTCCATAATCTCCGGTATTTACGCCGGTCAGAATAACTTCTTTCACTCCTTTGGCTGCGACTTCATGTATGGCATTCAATACCTGGGCAGGGGTGGCACTCCGGCTGCATCCCCGGGCAAATGGTATGGTACAATAGGTACAAAAGTAATCACAACCGTCCTGTATTTTCAGGAAACAACGGGTACGGTCGCCGAAGGAATATGCCAGGTCAAAATCTGAGATTTTGAATATGTCGCAGGAATGAGATTCGTGTTTTTCTTCATTTTCCAGATGTCGGAGGTAGTGTCCGACATTGAATTTGTCATTGGCTCCGAGTACCAGGCTGACTCCTTTTATGTCCAGGATTTCTTTTGCCCTTAATTGTGCATAACAGCCGACGACAACTACGTAGGCTCCGGAATGGTGGCTGACGATTTTACGGATCAGCTGCCGTCCCTTTTTTTCGGCCATATCGGTAACGCTGCAGGTATTTATGACAAATATATCCGCATCCTCTTTTTCCCCTACAGTTTGGGTTCCTGCCTTTTCCAGACTGTGTTTTATGGTTGATGTTTCAGAAAAGTTCAGTTTACATCCCAAAGTGATATAGGCGACTTTTTTCCCTGCAATGTCCATAGTAATCAGTTTATTCTTTTCTTATTTTTTCTTCACATTATTTAGCACCGAAAGCCTTTGATTAGCCGGGATTACCTTGCTAATTGTACTGCAAAAGTAATGAATTGGCCTGTAATTTGCTATCTTTGCAAAAGTAGAATAGAATAATAAAGGATAAGTTTTAATAATATGCGTTATTATATTATAGCCGGAGAAGCCTCGGGAGATTTACATGCTTCAAATCTGATCAAAGGATTGAAGAAGGAGGATGCCGCAGCGGAAATCAGAGGATGGGGAGGAGATCTGATGCGGGATGCAGGATGTGATATAGTCCGGCACTACAAGGATACAGCTATCATGGGGTTTGTAACCGTACTGAAAAATCTGGGAAAGATAAAAGCCAATATCCGTTTGTGTTGCAGTGATATTCAGGAATGGAAGCCTGATGTTGTCATTCTGGTGGATTATGCCGGTTTTAACCTGCGGATTGCGCGTTTTGCCAAAAGTATCGGATTGAAGGTGTTTTATTATATTTCTCCCAAATTATGGGCCTGGAATACGGGACGTGTGAAACAGATCAAACGTTATGTGGACCGGATGTATACTATATTTCCTTTTGAGACTGCATTTTATAAAAAATACGGCTATGATGTGCAGTATGGGGGAAATCCCCTGGTGGATGCTATAGACAGCCGGCCTTACGGGGGAGAGACTTTTCAGCAATTTACAGAAGCCAATCAGCTTTCCGGTAAGCCGGTCATTGCCCTGCTGGCCGGAAGCCGGAGCCAGGAATTGAAATATGTATTACCGCATATGCTGAAGATGGTGCCGCATTTCCCGGATTATCAGTTTGTGATAGCAGGGGCTCCTTCGATGAGTGATGCTGATTATGCCCCCTATGTGAAAGATATGCCGGTGAAAATCTTGTACGGACAGACTTACCGGCTGGTCAGTCAGGCTAAAGTGGCCTTGGTGACTTCAGGTACGGCAACCCTGGAGACTGCTTTACTGAAGACTCCCCAGGTAGTGTGTTATAATGGAGAGGGGGGACGGTTTACCTATTTTATGTTCAAGACTTTTGTGAAGGTGAAATACATTTCCCTGGTCAATCTGATTTTCGGTGGGCAGGTTGTCAAAGAGCTGATGATGCATCATCTCAGTGAGCGGAATCTGTTGAATGAGCTGTCCCGTATTTTATACAGTGAACGTGACCGGGAAAAAATGCTCCGGAATTACGATGAAGTGATCTCCCGTCTGGGGGCTCCCGGTGCTTCCGGGAGATTTGCCAGAATGATGGTTGAGGATCTCAATAAACGAGCTTGACATTATCGATCCAGAATTTGGCATCGGGAGCTCCGATGTATGCCCCTCCATGCCCGGACGAAAACCGGAGGATCAGATGAGTGGGTTTGGTATCTGGATCTGCCCAGCCTATTTCCCGGATCGGAACGGAAACTCCTTTGCTGTTAACACAGTATTGGGTGCCTTCTCCTTCCACCAATCCCATATAAGGTTGGAAAAACGCTTCCCGGGTGATATCGCCGTAATGTACCGGAATGCGGTGTCCGTTCTGCCAGTCGCTGACCTCTTTGTCGTAACGCTCATAAGCTGTACCGACACGTTTGGCATACACATTTCCTGATGCATCTTCCCAACGGTATTGTAACAGAAGACAAGCCTCTGCATTGTTTTGTTCCGGTATATTGACGATCCGGCTGAATCCTGTAGCTTTGATTTGTTTACCTCCCGGATTTACCTTATAATCGAATTCCAGGGCTTGGGGACGTTGGGTGAATGCAATCCCGCTGTTCAGTTTACCTTGCGGATTTTTGGTATCCCGTATCGGTTCCAGAACTTCACCGGTAAATATGGTTCCGGTGGCCAGTACTGAAATGTTGATCAATCCCAGAACTTTTACTGTTTCCATACGGGTTTCCATACGGGCACAAAAACCATTGTCCCTTTTTTCCGGGAAGATGGTGATACTGGCTTTCACCACACCGCTGACTTTTGCCATAACAGTAGAGGTGGCCCAGGGGGAAGCGGTCTGTTTATAGGGGGTATTGTTCCGTAAAGTGTCACCTTTGGCTATTTCATATAAATATTTGGTATTTCCTCCGATTACAAAGGATTCATCTACAACGCGAACCATCCAATTGTCCATATCTCCGAAAGGAATGGGGGCGACTGTGTCAGTTTGTGCCTGTACGGAAGAGAATCCCAGGCAGAATAAGGCTGTATATAAATAATGTTTGTATGTCATAAATCATGTATTTGTAAATAATCATTTATACCTGATATGTTTTGTATA
>CAJMQA010000330.1 GCA_905215395.1 uncultured bacterium
CATACCATTACTATTGCAAATACCCATCTGGCTACAACCCAGGAAAACAGGGATATTCAGTTACCTTTTATAAATGAAACTCTTAAAAGTAGCAAATATCCGGTAATATTAGGAGGAGACATGAATGCTACCCCTTATAATTCTACCATAAGTACATTAGATAGTTACGGTTTTGTAAGAAGTGGGAAAGGATTAAATCAGTTCACAATTCCATCTATTGACCCAACAAGAGAACTCGATTATATCTGTTTCCGGCCAGTTGAAAAGTTTGAAGTTGCAGAACATAAAGTTATAACCGGAACAAATGCTTCCGATCATCTTCCTGTTATATCGACTATAAAAATAAAATAAATAGAATGAAGAAGTTTTTATTAATAGCATTGCTTTCAATCTTGTTTGGGAATAGGGCCTCTGCTCAAAAACAAGATACATTACGTATCCGCGTAATGACTTATAATCTCCGCTTTGGAGAGTTGGCATCTTTGGAACAGATTGCCGAACATATCAAAGCCTTCAAACCCGATTTTGTTGCTTTGCAGGAGGTCGACAGTAAAACATTCCGCGAAAGAGCTCCCAAACAGAATGGAAAAGATTTCATTACGGAATTAGGATATCGCACAGAGATGTACCCTTTGTATGGCAAGTCAATCTCTTATAAAGATGGATATTACGGTATTGGAATACTTTCCAGACATCCGTATTTCAAAGTAGAAAAGATGATGTTACCCCGTCCGCAAGAGAAAGAACAAAGAGTTATGCTTCAGGGAACATTTGAGGTAAACGGAACAGACACACTCACTTTTGCTTGTACACATTTGGATTATTTTTCGGAAGATACACGGTTTCTACAGATACAAAAAATTACGGAAACATTGAAGAAATCTCCTTATCCTGTTATTTTAGGAGGAGACTTCAATGCCCGACCTGATTCTAAAACGATACAAAAAGGCATGGTCGGTTGGCAATTACTGACAAATGACGACCTGACTTTTCCATCTTACAAACCGTCTATAAAAATTGACTATCTGTTTGGATATCCTAATAGTGGTTGGCAAGTGGTTCGTACGCAATCTGTACAATCATTATTATCGGATCATTTACCCATTATTACAGAATTAGAATTTATCAGAGAAATTAAATAATTTACGTTATGAATAAACTCAATACCACAACTTTAAGTCGTATACTGATCATAATCGTAAGTTTTTGTTCAGGATTTATCCAGACATATGCGAGTAGTTTGGGAAAAGAAATTACGATGATGACCTACAACATTCAGGGGCATGCAATTATTAATTCCCGACAAGTAGATAAAATTGCTTCTGTCATCAAAAGTGTAGCTCCCGATGTAGTGGCTATCCAGGAAGTTGACCAAAGATTTGTAAAAGACTGTGCAGCACAATTAGGTACTAAAACAGGAATGAAATCCCATTTCTTAATCACTCACAGTACTTACTTTGGCATTGTTTTGCTGAGTAAAGAAGAACCATTGGGAGTAAAAACTCATCTTATTCCTAAAGGCGCAGGCGGAGGAAGTGCAAAACCCGACCCGGATGACAATCGGGGAATAATAATCACCGAGTTCTCAGATTATTATTTCTTATCTACCCATTATTCTCTGAATGCCGAAGATCGAGATGTTGCTACTGATTATATCATCAACTTTGCAAAGACTGTCAATAAACCTGTTTTCCTGGGAGGTGATCTTAATGTAAAAGAGACCTATCGTGCCATGGTTACATTTAAAAATAATGGTTTTTCAATTTTGAATGATACGAAAGTTTATACTTATCCATCTACAGCCCCGGCAGATTGTATTGACTTTATATTGGGTTATAACAAATCTTCTATATCCTATCAGGTTACAGAAAGAGGAATTGCAGATCAAAGTGGAGCCGATCTTACAGCTGCCTCCGACCACTTGCCAGTATATATAAAAATGCAGCTGTCGAATCCTACAGGAAACAAACAAAGCATTACTGACAGAAAAGAGATCAATGTTATAAAATCCGGTAATAACTACATTTTAACAGGCATTGAAGGAACAGCCAGTGTCAAGCTTTACTCACTCACAGGGAAACTACTTCTCGATACCTGTATACAAGATGGAGATGAATTACCTTTTTATAATTCAAAACCGGGGATGGCATTATTGTGGGTAAAAAATAAAGATGAAGTTTATACTTACAAGCTGATATTATAAATTTAGAACTTTGATACTTTTATCTAATATATTATTTATTAATCAATTAAAATTGTATTGTTATGAAAAAACAAATTTTACTTTCGGCAATATTTAGTTTTGCAACATTTAGTATGTTTGCAACGGACCTTACGGTGACGAATGCCAGTGGAGATCCTACAATAGAGGGGTCTTTCCCTAATATTATGGCAAGTGCACAAACTGATGATGTAATCAAATTTAATCTTGCGACAGACGAGATTGAAGAATTTAATGCGATCACTATAGACACTAAATCATTGACAATTGACGGTAGGAATCAAACTACCGGAAATAAAATCAAATTTACCGGTGCCAAGCAGGCTTTATCTATGAAAGGAGCTTGTACAATTGTTATCAAAGACTGTATTTTTACAGGAAAAAATAAAGCTCAGGCTCTGTTTGTACAAACGGGTGCCAATCTAAATATCCTGAATTGCGAATTTATCAAAAATGCACATAGTAGTTCGGGCGGTGTGATTGGAATCAGTCAGGATGTAAACTGTTCTATAAAGAATTGCCTCTTCGATGGAAATTCTGCAACTGGTGACGGAGGATGTATTCGTATTTATAACAATGCCAGAGTGACCATTGAGAATTCTACATTCAAAAACAATAACAGTTCAGCTTCCGGTGGTGTTATTTATATGTATAGTACAAATGGAAAGAATGAAACTGCATTTGCTTTAACTGTTACAAATTGTACCTTTGTAAATAACTATGCAGGAAATCGTGCAGGTGCTATTTATATATATTCTCGTGATACTTCTAAACCGCTTGATGGCGTAAAAATCATCAATAGTACAATCACGGCCAATTACTCAACAAAAAATTTGGGGGGTGGTATTTTTGTATGCTCTAATACAGATTGTTCTTCTAAATTAGTCATAGTCAATACTATTATTGCAGGGAATACCGGTGGATTGGTTGATGGTGCATATTTTGTTCCTACCGATTTAGGTTATTGGAAAGGAGATAAAAAAGATGGAGTAGAGATTGTAAGAAACTATGATTGGGAATTAAAAAATTGTGTTTTCGGAGCTACTTACTCCACAAGTGATGACACCCAGCTCAATAATGTAGATCAATCGGCACTGTTTGATAATTCTAATATAAAAGTTGCTGATTTTGCAAACAGCAAGATATTTACTTCATTGTATAAGTTGGATAATACAGTATTTCCAGATATTGAAGGGGATGAGGTTTGGAGTCCTACTCTAACCAATGATGCCATGCCTGTCGCTTCTCTTTGCGAAAACAGTATTGCAATAGGCAAGGGCACAGCGACCTATGCAGGTATAACTATTCCTACAGCAGATCAATTAGGTAATGTTCGTCCTTCCACTCCTTCTGTGGGTGCTGTAGAGTATGGAAGTATAACCGGTATATTCAATACTACAGCCGTAAAATCCGACATTAAAATTTGGAACGAAGGTAATCTGCTGTTTGCAGAAGGAGTAGAGGGTACGAATCCAGTATCAGTTTACGACCTGACAGGTAAAC
>CAJMQA010000331.1 GCA_905215395.1 uncultured bacterium
ATGTTGAAAGAAGATTACACCAATGCATTGCGTTATGCCAACGAAGTAATCACATCGGAGGTTTTCTCGTTGGTGAAACGGGAAGATATGGCTTCCGGCAGCCAGGATCTGATGTTCCAGCGTGAACTCATCTGGGGTGTCTATTATCAGGAGATTGCAAATCTCACCAGTCAATTGGGCGGAAGCGGTTATGATGTCGATAAACTTTATCTGAACTGGGTATACAGCGATAACAAAGGATATGGCGATGTGGAAGACTACCGGTTAAATTGGTGGGAGACCACTTCCACGACACCTGCACAAACTTATCTCTATAAATATAACCGTAAAATGTCCACCGGCGGACCTTCTTCGGATATCACACCCTGGGAAAAATTGTTGCCTATGATCCGGTTGAGCGAAATGTATTATATTGCAGCAGAAGCCTATCTGCCAACCCAACCGGAGGAATCCTGGAATCTGCTGAATAAAGTAAGAGCATCCCGCCGGTTAGGAGTTTTGCCGGACAATCTGAAAAACAATGCCGGCGAGTTATTAAAACAATTGGAATGGGAATACCGGAAAGATTATTGGGGAGAAGGAAAACTGTTTTATTTTTATAAACGTCTGAACCGTAATGTGGTCACCCGCACGGAAACAATCCCGGCTTCGCAAACTCTGTTTGAACTGCCATTACCCTCAGATGAAATAGAATTCGGTAACAATGCGGAATAAAATTTAATGTGATGAATAAAATGAAAAACTATTATACCGGAATATTGGGAGTATTGATGTTGTGCGGAGTATTGAGTTGTAACGAAGCTTCCAAAGAAATGTTTGAAGGACCGTACAGCGCCTTTTTCCAGCTGAAAGACTTGAAATCGGATACAACATTGATCCTGCGAAACGACACTGTAGTGTATACCTTTGCCTATGAACCGGATGAAGTCCGTACCCGGGAAATATGTATTCCTGTCATGATAACCGGCAGTGGTGCGGGGAAAGGACTGGGCTACCGGGTAGAGGTGACTACATCCAAAAACACAACTGCAAACACAGATTTTGAACCTATTGCAACGGAATGGCATATCCCTGCAGGAAAAATGACAGATTCATTGCGCATAATATTGAAACGTAATCCTTCTATGCAAACGGCGACAAAAGAAATCCGGATCCGGCTTGTGGAAGGCGGAGATCTCATCCAGGGGGTAAAGGAAAAATTATTTGTAGCAGTGAGAGTTTCGGATGTCCTGGAAATGCCGGGCTGGTGGGAACATTGGGAAATCGGTTTCGGAGACTGGCATCCCACGAAATTACGCGAATGGATTAAAATCTGGGGGGGGAAAGGAGATCTGCCGACGGATAAAAGGGTTATGTGGTACTATGCACCCAAAGAATGTATGGCCATTGTGAAATTGAAAGAAGTATTCGACAAAGATCCCGGATTTTTCGATGAAGAAGGACACAGATTATTAATTCCTGCCAGTTTTTAACTATACAGAATATGAAAAAGATATTAAACATATTGATTACAGGCATATGCTTTGTGATAATAACCGGAGCATGTGTGGATGATGAGGGAAATTATGATTATAAATTACTGAATACAATCGAGATCAGCGGCATCGGCCAGGTTTACCAGGTTGACCAAATGGACACCCTGAAGATTGAAACTTTACAGCTCGGCTTTAAATTAGGTGAAACCAAAGATCTGGATTTTGAATGGAAGGTAAACGGTCAGGTAGTATCTACTGAACGGTTCTGCCGGGCTGTGATTACTGAAAAACCCGATGGTGCAAAGAATTATCCGGGAGTATTGTGTATTACAGACAACTCAAACGGCTTAAAATATTATGCCCAATTTGAAGTGAAAGTAGGTACTGCATTTACCAATGCCTTGTATTTACTAAGTGAAGCGGAAGATGGAACTGCTTTTTTGTCGATGCAACGCCGGGACAGAGAGAATGCCCCTGTAGTAACACGGATTTTCGAACAACTTAACCCGGATTTCGGGCATTTGGGTAAATCTCCCAGGCAGGTGATTTCTTCCAGAGAATATGTAATGGAAACCGGAGGTTCTCATTATGATCCGATATTCTACGTGGTATGTGCAGAGGGAGACAAAAAGGTCAGCACCTTAGATCCCCAGACCATGGAATTACAGAATTATTATACAGCAGATATGATAGGGGAAGGGTATCAGGGAGATTTCACTCCGGAATATTTTTCCTGTTATGGTGGTGATGGATTGGTGATCAGTGAAGGCAAGCTTTTTATGCTGAATTATAACCGTTCCCGTTCTCTTTATCGTCCGGTGACCGGTTATTCTTTTGCCTGGGTCGGCCAAACAGGGGGAGGCTGGTATGGTTATGACGAAGCTAGTGACCGTTTTCTGTCCTTAGACAAAGGTGATGATCCAGTATTATTGGACAAAGTGGTTCCGTTGAATGAACTGGAATTTGCACAAAGTGATCCTTTGGAAACAAGCGGATTAAAATACCTGGCTGCAGCCGAAAATAACGATGTATTGTACCCTGTTTTATGGGATCCTCAGTCAAAAACCGCCCATTTCTATGAAATTTTTTATGAAGAATCCATGGACTTCGACATGTCTATTTTCGACTGGGTAATAACTAAAAGTTTAACTTTCCGGGAAATTATGCAACATCCCAACGTATATGGAGAGAAACCGGTGTGTTTGTTAGATAATCAGGGATATTGGTTTTTTGCAAAAGGAAACAAAATTGTCCGTTTTATCAACCGGGATGGCGGAAATGTGACGGATTGGTATACTGACCTTACAGGAGATGTTACAACGATGATCTTCGATAATTCAAAAGAACGGATATTGGTGGCGACATGGGATGGCTCCCAGAGCCGGATTTACGAACTGAGTACACTGGAAGCCAGGAAATCTTTGACAACTCCTTTGATACTTGAGGAAAAAGTAGTCTCTATGTGCGTAACCGGTAAATGGTTAACGGATCCTGAAAAATAAAACAGTATGAGAGAAAAGCTCATCCGACATTCATCGGAATGGGTCTGCCTGTCAAATTGTATAAGGCACTAAAATTGCCTATATTTGTTTCCCCGGTTATAGCCGGGGAAACTTTCCATCTCATTTGCCCTCACGTTCGAAGACTTTGATTTCGTAAGTTCCTTGTATTGAAGAAGTCGGGAACCATATGCCACTTTCTATAGCCTCTACTGCTTCATCGCTTATCCCATCATCATCAATCATAAGATAAAATTCAGTCTCAGAACTGAAATAATTATCTTTATACATATCGTACAACTTCAGTGATTTTCCTTCGTATTCGGCAGTTACCATATTGTACAGTTTAGTATTTCCGGGAAGCAAACCGGCAACATGCGCCCAGTACATCACTTTAGGCATACCCAGGGTTGGAAAAGAGGACATAAAAAACAAATCCATCCGGGACTGATTTTTAACATCAGAATATCCCACTTTTATGGTTACTCCTTCGTGGCTGGCACTCGTGACAGAGATCCAATCGCCATAAGTTCCTCCTGCCTCAATCTTTCCGGAGTACAAGATTTTGTTGTTGGCTTTCACGTCGATCAGTTTAAATTCCAGATCGGTATATTCGGCTTTATACTCCTTTTCTTCGACAGCAGTTTTTACCACCACCTTTTCCAGCATTCTTTTGTCATTCAGGGTATAGGTGGCCACACATCCGGACCCGTCTACAGCCTCCGGACCTGTTT
>CAJMQA010000332.1 GCA_905215395.1 uncultured bacterium
ATCGGTCCATTAGCATGTCTCGATCATCACCACCTGGTCCTGGTCTGTTCAACCTTAGGACGGAATACCTGGGAAATGGAACAGAAAGACGCCTGGTCCTCTTTCCTGCCCCAAATGCTAAAAATTAAACTGGAAGGCCGGAATGTCGCTATCGTCGGCCTGGGTGACCATGTCAGTTATCCCAATAATTTTGTAGACGGTATGGGTATTTTGGGCGATACAGTAGAAGAAATAGGCGGACATCTGATTGGCTGTACCGAAACCAAAGATTATGTCTTTAATGATTCCAGAGCCCTAAGAGACAGCAAGTTTATCGGTCTGCCACTGGATGAAGACTTCGAGTCTGAAAAAACCGAAGCCCGGATTGACGATTGGCTGAAACGCATCAAAACAGAACTGAAATAATCAAAACAACGACACAATACCACCGGAGTTATCCGGTGATATTGGTCGATATGTAAAATCAAGGCTGATCGGCTTCAGGCTTCTTTTTAACGAACACATTCTTAAAATTCGCTTTGCCGGCACCATGATTCCGTTTCGTTTTAAAGTACACTGCCGTACAAAAGACGGTAGCTCCCTCTTTAAGATTTGTAGGTGTCCAGGAAATACTGTCACTATAAGGTTTCAGTATCCCGATCAAACTATTTTCACTTAAATTTTCAATATAAACCCGTGTTTCTAAAGGTTGATTAATCGTTCCTTTGATCGTAACCGGAAAACCCAGGTAAATTGTATCCGGAGCGATTAACGACGTCTGAATGTCAGAATCTTCATAATATTCTTTGTCACAGCCAACCAACGATCCGGAAATCAGAAGCACAAACAAAATAACGTCAAATTTCAGCAATCTTTTCATATATCAAATATTAAAATTCTCTGTAACAAGTGGCCGTAAAATTGTAGGGGCACCCGTCCCAGGGATGTTAAATGGAAAAGAAACCCAAGAATTACCACCCGAATAATTTATAACAGCACCGCTATTTCCTGTCCCACGTGTCTTGGCCCCGACTTGTAAGATATGGATGTCCGATTCACGCACTTGAATATATGCTTCCGGAATCCATAAATTACTAGGAGATAAAGGATAACGCATAGTACAGCTTCTTTCTTCGCCTACAGATCCACCGCCACCTAAGTTCTCATATCTTACAACACGATAATCATAAACTGCCACCACATTTACCCGGCGTTTATTTCCAGTATATGAAGCTGAAGCTAAGGGAAATCTCGGTCTGGCTTCAGCCCTGGTTTGCTGAGAGCTAGTTACAACGTAATTACGTTTTTCAATACTTCTACGTTTCATATCCTGTGCAATAATCTCGGTAGATGTAACTTGATGTTTAAATCCACCAACATAAAAATATCCTTCATTATTACAAATTAATTGATAAAAATTAGAGATAACCTGAGGTTCCACAAATCCAGCTTCATTTAAATAAACTAAATCTTTGTATTTTTCTAATTTACTCTCAAAAAGTAAACTATCAACAAATATATCCTCCTCTGCATCATAAATTGCATGATACAAAGAATAAAAATTGTTTGTTTTTTCCCATTCGAATAACTCTTCATCAGACATCTTCCCTAAAAAATCAACTAATCTTGATAAAACTTCCAATGAATCGACATGTAAGATGCCGTCAATAATCTGATAATTCTTTTCAATATTCTTTGTTTTTAATGTCACACTTTCTCTCGAAGTTTCACCATCTATCAAAGAATTCTTATCACAGGAAACCAGTAATAAGCCTATACTCAAAAGAACTAAAATAATTTAATTTTTTCCATAGTAATTCTTTTAGATTTAAAATTTACTTCAATATTTAAAAAAATCTAACAACAAACATAGATGCAATGTTTGTCAAAACAAAACGATTACTAGTTAAATTAAGTTAAATAAAATAAATAAACATATTGTAATATATTATATATATAACATAAGCCACATTAAACTATTTGACAAAATGATTAATGTTTATAAAAAAGTAGTCATCAGAAAATCAATGAAATAACATAGATATATAAATTTAAAACAAATCATTAACTTTTATATATCTATGGATTTTATCACGATTAAAGAATTGAGAAAAGAGACTAACCTATTCACTTAATTCGTGTAAAGCCAGTCTCTTCTATATCTCCAATGAAGTAGTTATTTCTCCCCTTTCCGGGCCGCAACGGCCAAAAGGACACCCAACACCACTCCCAGAAGAGCGGCAAATAAGACGCGCATATTACCGGGCAGCAGGAAGGTAATGGTATGGGCAGGATACCAGAATAAGGGAATGGTCTTTTTGAAGACAAATCCCCAGAGTACTCCCCAATTCAGTCCCATGATGATCTCTTTCATCTTTATAGGAGTCAGAAAACCTTTTAAGGTACCTCCATGCAGCAGGATATGGGTATCTGTAATCTTATGCAAAGTCATAAATACCGGGGCAAAAATCGTATTCATACATACCGAAATAGCAAAAGCTACTCCTACCTTCTTCCAGGAAAGAGTCTCCTGCATAACTTCCGGTGCATCCTGCATTCCCAGATACTGTAAAAATGCCGGAGTTCCGTTGGAAAAAATGATCATGGCCATGTTGATACCCATGCCCAATATTCCCCAGACAATCATACGGGGCAAAATACCGAATCCTTTCCGGTTATATACTCCCGCACTGATCCGCAAACCGATCATTTCTCCTAAAGTAGACAAAATGGCAAACTTCAGGAAGCTCATAATCATCCCATGGGCAGCATTGAAAGAGTGATACCAGTGGTAAACCGGATCAAAGATAAAAAAGGGTAACAATAAAGCAGTTACCCCTAAAATAAAAATCAAATCTTGTCTTTTCACAATACACCAGGCACATTTATTTTTCAATCCGAATACGGGCATCTACTGCCACGACATTCTCTTTATTTCCCAACAACGGATTCAAATCCATTTCAAAAATTTCCGGAGCCACCTTCACCAGTACAGAAACCCTGGATACAGCCTCGGCAAATTTCTGCTCATTGACTGGTTCCTGGCCACGGACTCCCTGTATAATTTTGTAGGACTTCAATTCCTTGATCATAGAAAGAGCTTCATTCTGAGCTATCGGTGCCAATCCGGCCTTCACATCCTTCAGTACCTCGATAAAAATACCTCCCAAACCACACAATACCATATGTCCGAATTTATCTTCCCGTTTAGCTCCGATAAAGACTTCTGTTCCGGACAATTGCTGAGCCAGCATTACCGCATGGGTATCCTTGATCTTCATCATCCTGCGGAATTCACTGCGAACTGTAGCTTCATCCCGGACATTCAGAGTTACTCCACCCACATCTGATTTATGAACAGGCCCGACAACCTTCATCACTAACGGGAAACCGATGGACTTTGCCAAAGCGACGATTTCTTCCTCGCTATCAGCTACACCTTCTTTTGCCCGGGCGATTCCGGCAGCATCCAAAAGCTCATGAATTTGTTCCGGTGCCAGATAACCATTTTCTGCACCATCGATCACAGCACGTATCCTGGCTTTGTCAACACCCGGCAATTCCGGCGTTTGAGGCTGAGGAGCCGGCGTCCTGAATATCTTACACAATGCATTTCCGAAAAGCACCTCATCCGGAAAATACACCCGTCCTTTCTTTACAAACTCCTCAATTTCCTCTTTGACCACCATAGAGGAGGGGAATATCGGAAACACTGGTAGATCG
>CAJMQA010000333.1 GCA_905215395.1 uncultured bacterium
AGCGGATTGAATTCAGTATATGCCCGTGCCGGTTATAACTTCCGGGAGAAATATCTGGTAGAGTTCAATTTCCGTTCGGATGCTTCTTCCAAATTCGGACCGGAAAACCGCCGGGCTTATTTTCCAGCCGTATCCTTAGGATGGAGGATCAGCGGAGAGAATTTTATGGCTGGGCTGGACCGGGTTGATGATCTTAAACTCCGCCTTAGTTGGGGACAGACAGGCTCTACCAACATCGGGGATTTCCTTTACCGTCAGTTTTACGGAAGTGGATTTCCTTATCTGGGCAATACGACTCTGGTTCCTAATAGCGCATTGCCGAATCCGGATGTCCGTTGGGAGATGACTACGGAGTACAATGGAGGTGTAGATTTTTCGTTTTTCAACCGCCGTCTTTTCGGAAGTATCGACTTATACCGCCGCTATACCAAAGGGGCACTGGCACCTTCCCCTTATCCAAAGGAATCAGGAGCCGGAAGCTATACTTCGAATCTGATCGACCTTTCTAATAAAGGTATGGAGTTTCAAATCAGCGGAGAGATCATCCGCGGGGAAAAAGTAGTCTGGACATCGGGCTTCAACATTGCTTTCAACCGGAATAAAGTAGAGAAACTGAACGGAGCTAATTTACTTCCCTCACAAATAGATGCTTGTGTGGAGGGTTATCCTGCCGGTTCTCTGAAGGGATATGTGGTGGAAAAAATATTTACCGATCAGAAAGAAATTGACGCTTTGAATAAAGTAGCTAAAGATAAGGGCAAACCGGCTTACCAAAAAGCAGGAACCGGTATTGGAGATTATAAATACAAGGACGTAGATGGGAACGGTTATATCAATAGCGACGACCGGGAGGTAATCGCTGTTTCCGAACCCCGGTTTTTCGGAGGTCTTTCTTCTTCATTGAGTTACGGGAATTTCAACCTTTCGCTCGGATTTCAGTTTTCGAAGGGAGCCAAAGCTGCCTGGTCATCTTTTGCATCCAGTAGTGGCGGTGGTGTAGGGCAAAGCATTTACCGGGAACTATATCACAATAGTTGGACTCCGGAAAATTCCGGTGCCCGGTATGCGAGGTTGGTAAGTCCGAATATTAATGGTAATTACAAGATGTCTGACCGTTTTGTTTACGAAACCTCTTATTTGCGCTTGAAAAATATCAATTTTTCGTGGAATGTACCTCAGCCGTTTTTGAAAAAGCTGAATGTGCAGTCGTGTATGGTTTTTGCTGGCGTTTCGAACATCTGGACCCTTACCAAATGGCCGGGACTCGATCCGGAATTGACTGGGGCGGCATTGGGAAGCTCTTCTCAAAGTAGTGATCCTTATCCACTCAGCAAGAATTTTACCCTGGGGATAAAAGTTGAATTTTAATCACATTAAAAAACTTATCTATGAGAACAAAACATATACTTTACCTTCTGTTGTTCCTCACTGGAATCTATTCCTGTGACCTGATGGGGGATGTTGATCAGATAAAACCTTATTATCAATTGGATGAAGGGAGTGCTATCCGGGATGAGAAGACTGCCGTTCAGGCAACGATGGGTATTTATACCGGTTGGTTTGAATACGGAACTTTGGGAGCTTTCCGTCCTCTTCTGGGACTTCGGATCGGTTCGATGGGTACTGGCGGCAGAATTTGGGGTGATGAAGGATTCTCCGACAATACTGTAGAACCGGACAATAGTCTCCTGGGGGGTGTTTATCAGGCTTTATACACTATTATAAACCGAGCCAATTATGTAATCACGACACTGGAAGGGAATAAAGATTTTCCGATCGATGCCGAAAAAAAGGAAGAGCTGTTGGGGGAGAGTAAATTTCACCGGGCAATGGCTCATTTTTATCTGTTGCGTTATTTTGGTCAGTTTTACGACCTGAATTCCAAATATGGAGTGGTACTTCGCAGTAAACCTTTTAAGGGTGGAGATTTGGATGCCCGGGAGACGGTTGCCAACGGATATCGGTTTATTCTGGAGGACCTGGAATATGCTGTCGCCCATGCTCCCGCCTCTGTATCCAGACATTGTTTTGTCAGCCGGCTTACGGCACGGGCTTTACTGGCTAAGGTATTGCTTTGTAAAGGCGATTGGGTGGGGGCAGCCCGGGAAGCAAATGCCGTGATTGAATCGGCAGCCGGCCAGCAACAGCAACTCGACAGCTATGGGAATATTTTCCGGAATCCCTATGATTCGCCTGAGATGTTGTTTGCTCCCTATCCACCTGATTATGCAATGTTTTGGGATTCCCGGATTACTAACAGTGAGACTTCTCGTCAACTGGCGGACGAGCTGGTGCCGGGGGCTGCCAATGACTCCACCGGTATAGGGCTGGATCCCCGTTATGCTTTTACCTATGCTACCGATTCGCTTGTCGGAAATACGCAAAAAAACGGAAAGTATCCAAAGAGAGAAACTGTCACCTATTATTATCTGCGGCTTGGAGAGATTTATTATATCAGTGCTGAAGCAGAAGCCCGGCAGGGGAGCGACCACTATGCACTGGCACGTACACGCTTGCAGGCGGTGCTCGACAAACATTGCGGGAAGAATTTTTACGATGTGTCGGGTATCGTGGACGGGAAAGAATTGCTGGAAACCATCCGTAAGCACAAATGGCTGGATTTGCTGACAGAAGGCGGGGAAGAGTGGTTTGATGCGGTGCGCTACCACAAAGCGGGTGATCTCGATATCCGTACGATTAAGTCTACCATAACCACGGAACATCAGTTGACCTTGCCGATCCCCAAGGACGCTATCGGAGCGAATCATTTGCTGGTTCAGAATCCATAAAATGACAGATAGAAATTAATCTATAAATTTAATGTAAAATTATGAGGTACAATTTTTTTATTTTACTGGTTATTGCCAGTTCTATTGCCTGTAGTTGTCAAGGGCAGAAGACAGGTTTTACTATCAAAGGGACTCTGACAGGTCAGTTGGATCCTACCTTCCAGACGGACAGTATGTTCCTCTCTTCGGATAATGGGCAGCTGGCCTGTTCGCCCCTTGTAAACGGGAAATTTGAATTCAAAGGCAGTGTTTCCGAACCACAAATGGTTGCTATCGTGACCCGCAAAAATGGAGTAGGCCGGTTGATTTTGGAAAATGCCGACTATACCTATACCTGTGACAATGGCAAAGTCAGCATTAAAGGAGGTATGTTGAATGAACTGGTACTGGGTTCCAAAAATAGTGAAGCATACAACGATGCTGTCGATGCCTATAACAAAACCATAGACAGCCTGATAGCCGGGAAAACCTACGAAGAACTAACGCCGGAAGAACGCAAAATAGTCAGACAGAAGGCTCAGACTTGCATTGCTATTGAAAGCCGTAGTTTCAATCAAGTTCTGGACGACCCGCAGGCACCTGTTTTAGCCAAAGTATTTGCTGTTTTGCTCACCCAGGAATGGAATAAATACCCTATAGAAAAGCGTTTGGCTCTCTTTGATGCTTACGATAAAGAGTTGGGAGGAAACAGTAAGCTGGTGGCTGAAATGCGGGCTCGTTTTGAGGAAATGAGAGACAGGGAAGCCATGCAGAACACTGTAGGGGCAGGTAGCCTGTTTAAAGATGTGAATGCCCTGGACGTAAATGGTAATGTCGTAAAATTATCGGATGTGATTGCCAAAAACAAATACACCATTCTGGAGTTCTGGGCTTCCTGGTGCGGCCCCTGCCGGGGAGAAATTCCCAATCT
>CAJMQA010000334.1 GCA_905215395.1 uncultured bacterium
TGACCGTCGAAATCTTCCGGGAAACCGAATAATTGCCGCCCCATCATTATCCGGCAAGGTTGACGGGTCAGAATCTTTATGTCATAATCGGCAGGAGCAAACACCTTCTTTCCGTCCGTTAAACGGAGGATGTAACGGGTAAACTCACCGGTACGTTCAAAACGTAACAGTGATCTTAAAGGAGCAGATTGCAAGAAAAGCCTCTGGTTTTTATAAAAATTATCGAGACGGCTTCCTTTCAGGAAAACAGGGAAACCGGCTTCACCCAATTCATCAATTACCCGGGCTACCAGTTTTTCAATATACGGACGGATGTGTTCACGTATATAGCTCTCTTCTACTTTCTGTAAAAATATCCGCTCGTCTTTGTAGGTCTTACGGCCAAACTGCCGGAACAGGGCAGGAATATCATATTTTTGCGTAATCTCAGTGATCTGCTTAATAACCGGTAAAACTTCAATTTCCTCAGTACCGAAATACCTTCCGGTACTGAGGAAAAAATCTCCGGCATCCATTGCACGATTAGCAAAAATCATCCAACATTCCCAGCGCTTCTCATATGATAAAACAAAAATAATCCTTTCCATCACAATTAAAAAAGAAGCGCAAAGATACAAAAATCTGCCGCAAACTAATTCACGGCAATCTCATCCACGAATAAAAATCCGAAATTTCCTTTGCCTCCATGCCAATCCGGAATACGATGTTCCGATAAAGCCATCACTTTGACATAGCGGGTTGTCACCGGAGTGAAATCGAGCCGGTGGTCATAGACTCCGTTCCGGTCGGTCTGTTTCATCGCAGGGTATTCCTCAGAAGCAACCTCTCTGAAATCCTTACCATCTTCCGACACTGCTACTGAGATTCCACGCGTATCGAATACCCAATCGCCTTTTTCCACACAGGACGAAAGAATGACACTTGAAATTTCAACCGGTTTCTGAAGATCGATAACAGCCTCCATATCATTTTTATAAAAAGCTATCCAACGACCCGTTTTATAATTGGCAGATCCTTTCAGGCCATCCACCAAAGTCGGAGCTCCTTTAAATTCGTATTGTTTGTTGACAGGCTGATTCATCATTATCGGCTTCAGGGTAGCTTTATTGAAAGAAATCTGTTCCGACAAAACTTTCCCCTTACCGGTCGGCCGGACAGCTACTGCCTTGAGGGTACAAGCTCCATCTATTTTCAATATTCCGTCGTATCCCGGGGAAGCTTCTGTAGGTTCTGTACCATCCAGTGTATAATGAATATCTGCATGATCGATGGTTGAAAGCTTTATATCCAGTTTCCCTTCTGCCTCATTCGGGGTAAACTCTGCCGTAATATGATACAAATGTTTGGCAAAATTATAACCTTCCAGATTGTAAACATCGAATAAATGGGGCAAACGAGTCAGGAAATCTTCGTAATTTTTCTTCTCAGGCATCGTCCACTGTACTTCACACAAAGCGGCCATACGTGGTAATACCATATATTCGACGTGTTTGAAAGTAGGAATGTATTCAACCCACAGATTGGCCTGCAAACCAATGATATGTTTTTTCTGCTCTTCATTCAGCACGGACGGTATCGGCTCGAAATGATATACATTTTCAATGGGCACATATCCGCCGATAGCCAGGGGTTCATCCTCAGTATCCTTTGTCTGGTAATAATCAAAATAAAGATAAGTAGTCGGTACCATGATCACATCATGTCCCAGACGTGCAGCCTCAATCCCCCCCTCCATGCCTCTCCATGACATGACAGTCGCATTGGGAGCCAGACCGCCTTCCAGAATCTCATCCCAACCGATAATCTTACGCCCGTGCTGATTCAGAAATTTTTCAGCATGCGAAATGATAAAACTTTGCAGACGTTCTTCAGAAGAATGACCATTTTCAGGTTTCAATCCCAGTTTCCGGATTCGTGCCTGACACTTCG
Source organism: uncultured bacterium (assembly GCA_905215395.1). Taxonomy (GTDB): domain Bacteria; phylum Bacteroidota; class Bacteroidia; order Bacteroidales; family Marinifilaceae; genus Odoribacter. The sequence goes on from CAJMQA010000334.1 coordinate 1,930, forward strand.
GACATTTTTCCCAACGGACTTTCGGACATTCATCTCCACCGACATGTATATATTCGAAAGGGAAGATCTCTATCAGTTCTTCCAGTACGCCGTCGATAAATTCCAGAGTCTTATCGTTACCGGCACACAAAACATCATCAGCCACACCCCACATCGGCCACACCTCATACGGTCCGCCGGTACATCCCAACTCCGGATAAGCGGTCAATGCTGCCAACATATGACCCGGCATATCAATCTCCGGAATAACATTGATATAGCGTTCCTTCGCATAAGCAACCACTTCCTTTGCTTCTTCCTGGGTAAAATATCCTCCATAAGGAATACCGTCATATTTCCCGGAATTCCGTCCGATAACGGTTTCTTTCCGCTGAGAACCGATCTCTGTCAGTTTCGGGAATTTCTTGATCTCAATCCTCCATCCCTGATCATCAGTCAGATGCCAGTGGAAGTTGTTGATATTATGCAGAGCAAGAATATCGATATACCGCTTTACAGAATCCAGTGAAAAGAAATGACGGGATACGTCCAGCATCATCGCGCGATATTTAAAACGCGGATAATCATTAATAGCGACAGGAGGTAAAACAACCCCGGCACCCTGTACTACCGGAAGCGACTTCCGTAAAGTCTGAATACCCCGAAATACCCCTGCTTCTGTCGGAGCAGTAATCGTCACCAGCTGATCTGTCACTGTCAGCTGATAGGCTTCGGGATTTTCGGAAGTCAATCCCAATTTCAGCACAATGGCTTTATTGCCTTCTGTCCCTGCCTGTGTTTCCAACACCTTCCCGGTAGACTTCTTCACATATTCAGCCAGAAATTCAGCATTTTTCTGCATCTGCTGATTTCCTTCCGGGTAAAGGATTTTTACCTGATTATCCAAAACGAACGGTGTTCCCGTTCCGGGAGTAATTTCCTGTGGTAAAGGCACCACGCGATAATCTGCCTGTTCGGGCTTTGGGCCGCAGGAATACAGCAGAATGATCGCACCAACACAAGTAAATAATCTTCTCATAATTGATTTCTATTAAGGTTATTTATAGGTATTACGAATTTGATTGATCTTTAAATCCATCTTCTCCCCTTTCCCGATCAGAGGTGAAGTAATGATTATTTTCCGGGATTCTCCCGGCAATAAATCGAAGAAATTGTCACTAAAACGTGCACCTTGCTGAGGGATTTCGATAAAAACGTCTTTAGCCAGTTTTTTGGACTTCAAAGTCACCTCACATTTTCCATCCAAGGTTTTCAACTGATAAGTAATTTCGGTTTCAGGCAAATTTAATTCCTTGGGAGAGTTAAAGAAATAAGGTTCTTTACCGATCTGCCTTCCGGATTTATCTTTCAAAGTCAGCAACAGGAAACAATGTCTCTTCTGTTCCGGATTTACCCATTCACTAACAGTCCCTTCCCATATACAGGCGGAAGTATTGGCAGCAATTGCCGTTTTCAGAGACTTTTGTTTCAATACTTTTCCTTCAAAAGTAATCAGCTTCATTTCCAGACTCAGCTGATTTTCGGCAACCAACAGATCGGAGAGCAACCAAATCTGAAGGCTATCATCTTTTCGGACTACATCCGCTGTCAATGGGGCGAATGCTCTTTTCGCCTGATAATGCAAGGCTTTCCAGTTTCCGAAGTAATCGATACCCGACCAGGAAACGACAGGCCAGCTGTCATTCAGCTGCCAATAAAGAGTACCCATACAATAAGGCCGGTTGCGACGGTGAGCTTCCAGGCCATGACG
>CAJMQA010000335.1 GCA_905215395.1 uncultured bacterium
CTTCCCCAAAAACCGAAACCCACGACCGGATCCTTCCGGTAGCACGAAGGCCTCAGGGGGTCTTAAAAGGGAAAGTCCTGGATGAAAATAAACAACCCATGCCGGGAGTAAACATACTTTTCAAAGGGACTTTACAGGGAACCGTCACCGGTGTCAATGGCGAATTTTCATTAAACCGTCCGGCAGGCGCTTCTGTCGTCGTTGTCTCCATGATCGGCTATAAAACCCGGGAAATTGAAATCGGGAATAAAACCGAAATCACCGTAGAACTCGAACCCGACGTGAAAAAACTGGACGAGGTGGTAGTTACCGGATATCAAACCGTAGACAAGCGCACTTTTACAGGTTCGGTTTCCAAAATCGATGTCGACCAGATTTCACAGGCCGGAACAGGAGATGTTGGTAAAATGTTACAGGGCGCAGTGGCAGGTGTCAGTGTCGAAAATGTCAGCGGCACTTTCGGTACCAAATCTAAAATCCGCATCCGGGGAAACTCTTCCATCAGCGGTAATCAGGAACCCTTATGGGTGATCGACGGCGTAGTGCTGGACGATCCCGTCAATGTCAATCCCAACCAGCTCTACTCCGGAGATGCCAATACCCTACTGAGCTCTGCCATCAGCGGTATCAACCCCGATGACATCGAAGACATACAGATATTAAAAGATGCTTCAGCTACAGCCATGTATGGCACACAAGCCGTCAACGGAGTCATCGTGGTGACGACCAAGAGAGGAAAAAAAGGCCGGACAACCATCAACTACCGGAACAATTTTACAGTGACGATGAAACCTACAATTGCGGATTTCAATGTCATGAACTCCAAGGAACGGATGGAATTCTCTGAAGAGATGTACCAGAAAAACCTGATGGATTTCACCGATCTTAACCAAAAATACGGCGCTTATGGCCTGCTACTATCCCGTATGTCAAACAGGGAAATCACCTGGGATCAGTTCGACGAATCGGTGCAAATGGCAAAAACTTACAATACAGACTGGTTCAAAGTATTGTTCCGGAACTCCCTGGTACAGGAACACAGCCTCAGTATGAGTTCGGGAAATGAGAAACAGCAATTTTATATGTCCGCAGGTTATTACCACGACAACGGGCAGGTGAACAACCAGAATACCGACCGCTTCACGGCCAATTTGAAAGGGACTTTCAATATCAACAAAGTGGTTTCCGTGACCGCGAACCTATACGGATCGGCACGTAACCAGAGAGTTTTCGGGACTCAGGATGCATCCGAATACAATGGTGTCGTCAGCCGGTCCTTTGATATTAACCCTTATAATTATGCAATGAACACCAGCCGTGCAATGCGCCCTTATAAAGAAAACGGAGAATATGAATATTATCTTTCCCGTTATGCCCCTTTCAATATTCTGGACGAACTGGACAACAATTTCATTGATATCAAATCCCGGGAGATCAAATTTCAGGTAGATCTCAACCTGCAAATCACTCCGAAACTGACTTTCTGGGGTATAGCTTCCGGACGGTTAACGAACAGTTACAGCGAACACATCGCCACCGAAAAATCGAACATTGCCCTCGCCTACCGGGCTGAAGAAGCAAAATGGAACAATGGCCTCCTGTTCAACGACCCGGATGATGCCTCTCAATATCCGGTAACCGTTTTACGCCGGGGCGGGATTGTTCAAACAGACAATGTACTGGGAGAATTTTATACGGCAAGAGGTTCTTTTAACTGGAAAAATGTTTACGGCCTCCACAGTTTTGATTTCATGGCAGGAACAGAAGCCCGGGCCAAAAATTACCGGACGGATTATTACAAAGGCTATGGATACGAATATCTGAAAGGAATGGTCTCTTCCCCGGTATACACAGCCCTCAAACGCGACCAATATACTAACTCTGCCCCCTATTATCAAAAAGGCAAAGAAATGACCCGGGAGGTTTCTTTCTTTGCCAATCTGGCATATACACTGAATTCAAAGTATAATTTCACTTTTTCAATCCGTTCAGACGGTTCCAACCGATTAGGAAAATCTGAAAGATTCCGGTTCCTCCCGATCTGGGTCGTCGGAGCCAGCTGGAATTTCGACCGAGAGAATTTTCTCCGTGAAGCCGGATGGCTTGATTACCTGAAAATCAGAAGTTCTTACGGTTTAAGAGGGAATGTCAGTGGTTTGGGAAGCCCGGACATGCTCGCCTATTACAATACCACCAGCCGCTTCGACCAGACCGCCAACGAAAGTTACATTAAAATTTATTCACCCGATAATCCCAGATTACAATGGGAAAAAGAACACATGTTCAATGCCGCACTGGAATTCGGGCTATTTGAACGTATCGGGCTGACGGTAGAATACTACAACCGCAGAAATTACAACCTGATCGGCTATGTACCCGCCTCTCGCGTCAGCGGTTTTACTACAAGAACTATCAATTGGGCCAGCATGCGTAACCAGGGATACGAAGTCACATTAAATACGACAAATATTAAGCTTAAGAATTTTGACTGGAAGACTATTTTCACATTCGGGTACAATAACAATAAAGTTCTTGATCTGGACATCTGGACAACCGTATCCATCCTCAGCAACGACCGGGGATACGCAGTAAAAGGACGTCCCCTCACAGGACTTTACTCTTTCCGGTACGCGGGACTTACGCATGACGGACTTCCCTTATTTTATAACGAAAAAAATGAGAAGACAAATACAATCAACCCTTATTCCCAGCAACATAGCATGCTAAAATACGAAGGTAGCCGGGATCCTCTGGGGTCCGGAGGACTAACCAATACCTTCAGCTATAAAGGTCTGAATCTGTCCGTATTGTTTACTTATTCATTCGGGAACAAAATCCGCTTGAATCCTTTGATCTCTTACTATTACGATGATGTTTCTGCATTAAGTGCCGGACTGACCAAACGATGGACAACTCCGGGAGACGAATACCATACCAATGTACCCCGCATTTTTGATAAAGAAACCCGGGACCGGCTGACATTGGCCAGTGCTGATCCTGTTCTGCTTTATAACCGGAGTAATATACGAACTGCCGACGGTTCATTCATCCGCCTGAAAAGCATCACCCTCAGTTATAACCTCCCAATCCGCTGGATGAAAACCCTTCATATTCAATCCGCACAATTGAGAGCACAGGCACAAAATTTAGTCTTATGGGCAGATAAAAAACTGAAAGGACAAGATCCGGAAGCGTTGATCACCGGAGTCGGGATCCCCTCTCCTAAAACCGCATCCATCGGACTATCCATTAATTTTTAATTCCTTAAACTGAAAATTATGAGCAAATTTATCCATACCAACAAATACCTCTGGAAAATCCTGGCGCTCATTTTTCTGACCGCCGGATGTTCCGACTATCTGGGGACCAGCCCCGACAACCGTGTACAATTGACAGAAATCGAAGACTATCAGGCCGTAATAACCCATGCTTACCCCGGAGCTTACTATCTGTTTACCGAAATCATGACCGACAACTACAAGTATTATGATTATCCGGGCATCAATAATGCCACGGTAATAGAATGGTTTAAACCTCTGTACATCTGGTCCGATAAATATATGCAGAACTTGTCTGTGGGGCCGGAAGTAAGCTGGAGAGATTATTACAACAATATTTACGAAGCAAACATTGTTTTGAAAGGGATCGACCATGCCAACGGTACTGA
>CAJMQA010000336.1 GCA_905215395.1 uncultured bacterium
GTAAAAGGTACACGGAAAAAGTCCTCGACAGGAAAATCTGCAACAACAGATATGGATATAGAATGATATATATCAATGATATTATCAACCGGGCAAATGGTTGTAGAAACATCTTCTATTTTCAAATCGTCGGTTGCAACCGACGATTTAGATTCGAGCATATTCCAGCCCTCATAAAAAAGGCGCATTTCTTTCATTTGGGTATCCGAAAAACCACGAAGTCCAAGCAATAAACGGCGTAGTCGTTGACTGATTTGTTTCAACGCACCTGACCCCCATGTGCCTTTTCGGGAGTTTTGGGAAATATACTTTCCGACACCAAAATAAAGTGTCTCCAAATTCGGCTGAATTCTATTACAAGCATAGGCATTAACCATGCTGAAACTCTTGTCAAGCTTCTTAACTCACCATGTCTGAGAGATACCTTTATCTGACAAAACAGCCTTTATTCTATTTAACTTCATTCTTTAATGCGATTCTATAGTGCAAACATAGTGAATTATATTCGATAATTTCTGTGTCTTACCTGTAATTCAGCCAGAGTCTGGTTCATCAGTTCCAGTTGTATACGGGTATCTTCGTTGATATCATTGTAATTTGCTTCTCTGACATCCCTCTGACATACTAAAAAGAACACAGAGCCAAATACGGATCAAGGTTATCAGGCCGGGAAATCAGACATGATTTGTTTACCCCATTATTTATTACTTTTGTATGAACTCTAAAAACAAGACCATGCAAATATTATTAGCTTGTGCCAAAAATATGACAACAAGGCCGGAACTTGCGCCACCACTCCTGACAAAACCAAGGTTTCTGGAAGAAGCCGGACGACATGCCCTCCAATTAGCGTCCTTCCCGGAAGCTGAGTTGGGAAAAGCCCTGAAGTGCAACCGGCGCCTGGCCGTCCTGAATAAGCTGCGCTATCTGTCTTTCTTCGATCCCGAAGACAGCGGGCCTGCTGTGTTGTCATACGATGGATTAGCCTATCGTCATCTTCGTGCCTGGGATTTTACGGAAGCAGATTATGCATACGCCAACGAGCATCTGTGGATTTGCTCTTTTTTATATGGCCTGCTCCGGCCGATGGACCGGATCAAAAACTACCGTTTGGAGGGAAGTGTGAAACTGCCGGATAACGACGACCAGAGCATGTTTGACTTTTGGAAACCGCGACTGACCGATGTGCTGATCGATTCAGTGAAACAGGACGACGGATGTCTGGTGCATCTGGCCACAGAAGAAATGACACGCCTGTTTGACTGGAAACGGGTGAAACGGGAAGTGAAAGTACTGGAACCCCAATTTTTCATCCGGGATGGCGACAAACTGAAGACCATCGTAGTATATGCCAAAATGTGCCGTGGTGCCATGACCCGCTATATCCTCCGGAACCGCCTGACGACACGGGAAGAGCTAACTGCTTTTTCGTACGAGGAATTCAACTACCAGCCCGGAGCTGTCCGCGCAAAAGCAAATGTATTGCCGTTTGTGTTGGAATGAATCAGATACTCATATCAAAATTAAAAGTCTGCAACGCATCACGTGTTACAGACTTTATTAACGCATTTCAGAAACAAAATATAAGTTCAAAACTGCGATACAGCTTTACATCCGCCGCCGGTCAGGCTAAGCAGGTGATCACCATACATTCTTATGGATTCTTTCCCCTACCCGGATTTCTTTCTGCTTACAGATATGCGCATCTTCAGCAGCATAGCCGATGGCAAGAAACAGATCGAAAAGGACATTCGGCGCATACCGCATATCCGCCCCGATCATAGCGGTTTTACGGATTCCAGCTCCAGCAAATATTTTTTGGCCGGTAAGCCGCCTCCGTAGCCTGTTAGCGAACGGTCGCTGCCAATTACCCGGTGGCAGGGAGCAAAAATCGACATAGAGTTCGCACCATTGGCATTGGCAACAGCACGCACAGCCTTCGGCATGCCGATACGCTGTGCCATTTCACCATAAGATACCGTCTTACCGAAAGGGATTTTCAACAATTCATTCCATACTGTTTTCTGAAAGTCCGTACCGACAAAAAGAAGCGGCACACTGAATTCTTTACGCTTCCCGGTAAAGAACTCACTGAGCTGTCTTTCAGCTTTTTCGATAACTTCCGACGTACCTTCCTCAAATTCGGCACCCAGTATCCGTTTCAACCGCCTGTCCACATGGTCACGGTGCTTCTCCACCTGCCAGTCACACAGGCAAAGCCTGCCGCCAAACGAACCGAGCATCAATACGCCGCAGGGCGACTCATAACGCTTTATCCTGATGATGTTTTTCTCTTTCATACAAATAGTCACTCATTACAAAATACAGCCACAAGTATTACAAAATTAACAATTAAAAACTACAACACAAAACAATAATAAGCGACCCGAAGAATCTCAAATAAACATCTCTCTAATTCTTTGAATAGCGGTATTCATTTGGTGCTATGCCCGTTATTTTCCTGAATAGCAGACTGAAATATTGTACATTCGGATACCCCAGCTGCCGTGCAACAATGGCAGGGGTATTGCCGGCTTTGAGCAACATTTTTTTAGCCGCTTCAAGCCGTTTCAGCTGGAAATATTCGTCCAGCGTCTTACCGGTCTCGAACTTCAACAGATCGTTGAAATAAGGAACAGAAAGACTGAGGTGTGTGGCACAATATTCCGGAGTGGGCAGGGGTGCATGCCGTAAACAGCCGGAAGCAATGCAGGCATCAAGCAGCGTCTCCAACTCTTCAAGTACGGTTTTATTCCTATTTTCACGCGTAATAAATTGCCGTTCGTAGAAACGGGTACAATAGTCCAGCATCAGTTCTATGTGTCTGGAAAGGATGGTGGCCGTATGTGTATCGATGGAATGATGCAGTTCTTCCTCTATGTTCTCCATACAGCAGGTGATGGTGGCCGTCTCCCGTTGCGACAAGTGCAGAGCCTCTTCTTTGCGGTAAGAGAAAAAGGTGTAGTTTCTGATATTATTTTTCAGCGAAGTACGATACAGCAGGTCAGGATGAAATGCCAACAGCCACCCTTTGCCGGGCAATACACCCGCTTCACTCATCCGGAAAATTTCCCCCGGTTTGAGAAATACCATCGTGGCATTGGAATAATCGTAATATTTGCGGCCGCAGCAACAACATCCGTCATCACACTCTTCGATAAGCAGGATAGCATAAAACTCAAACTTTACAGTGTCCTGCTCCAAACCAGGATACTCCAGATTGATAATACTTACCTGTGGGTGCAGGGTCTTACAGCCCAAACAACAGTTGCACTCATATACGGTCCTTATGTCCAGCGTCTCTTTTTTCATTCCGGCTTTCAGCTAATCATCTGTGCACGGTATTCATTCGGCGTACATCCCACCCGTTTCCTGAACAGACGGCAAAAATGCTGCGGGTATTGAAATCCAAGAGAATAAGCAATCTGGCTGACTGTATCTTCCGTACCCGATATACGGTCTTTTGCCAATTCGATTACTTTTCCCTGAATATATTCCTGCGGAGTTTTACCGGTTTCTTTTTTGAACATGTCACCGAAGTAGTTGGAGGACAGACACAGTTTGTCGGCAAAGAATTTTACCGTAGGAAGCCCGTCACGCTCGGCAGCGTTTCCCTCGAAATACCCATCCAACAGATGTTCAAAGCGGGTCAGTACATCC
>CAJMQA010000337.1 GCA_905215395.1 uncultured bacterium
ATCACCAACCTCACATGAGCCTCATGCTGGACTAGTCAATTCCGTTTTTCAAACGGAAAAATACGGAGAGAATGACTTTCTTTTCTGCTCCTCCAAGTAAACCAGGATAACTTTCCACCAGACGTACTGCTTCCAGATCACAAGAGGGGGACAGAGATTTAACAATTTTTATCCGCGCCGGATGGCCTTTTCTGTTCATACGGACAGAGAGGATTACTTCCCCCTCGAGATTCCGCTGACGGGCATCCACCGGATAACGTAAAGAATCTGCAACATAACGTTTAAAACTCTCCTGCCAATCCACCTGAATAAACCGTCTTGCCTTACGGGAACTCTTGACAGATTTCACGACGGGTCCGGTTATAACAATCTCATTATTCCGGGTTACCTTTTTCACTCTTTCCGGGACTACCCTACTTTCTTCTTCCGGTTGTCCCACTTCCTCTGTTGTCTGTTTTATAGTATCGGCAAACTTATCGGAAGCCATCATAGTGTACTTACTTTCCTGTGACTTCTCTTCCGCTGAAACTTCCGGACTTACAGTTGAGGCTCTGAAAACGGAATTTTTCTTTGCCTGCGTTTTCTCTATCACCCTTTTCTGCACTTCTGAACCGGCAATAATCTTTTTCCTATTCTCTGATTTAATTGTCAGGGTATCCATCACAGCCCTTGCCACGACCAGTTCTTCTACCTCCGGAACAAGAGGGCTCTCCCACAACAAGGCAATCCCCCCCAATATCACCAGGGAAGCAGCAATCCAATATGGATAACGCCATCTACGGAAATGATTCCGTTGACGGAGCTTTTGTTGTAAATGACAAACGATATGCTCATGATCTGCATCTATACGAGTCAGTCCCTCCAAAGCTTCATATAAAAAAGGATCAGACAAAGCTTCTCTCTCCAGACGATTAGCTGCTTTACCCGTCCGGTCACCCCGTAAATAATCCCATATGTCACTCCACGTTCTCATGCTTTTTTACAAACCGACTCCTTTTTCTTTCAGGCATAAACGTAAATTCCGTTTCCCATTCTGAATAAAACTCTTGATCATCTTCTGTGTATAACCGGACACCTTTTCTATTTCCTTATAAGAAAGCTCCTCTATAAAGAAATACCGTACACAAATCCTCTGTTTCTCCGGCAAAGCCTCCATGCAATCAATCAAAGCTTTTTCATGCCCTTCCGTCTCCTCTATATCACTAAGATTAAAATCATCACAAAATTCCATAAATCTTTCATCCAATTCTATCCGTATGTTTCCGGACTGTTTCCGGATTTCCAGCAGGCAATAATTACGGACACAAACATATAACCAGGATTTAAACGACTGGATATCGTGTTTTAATACTTTCTCAAACAAATCCTCCCAAATCTGCATCACTGCATCTTCAGCTTCCCCCACATCTTTCAGGTATTTCAATGCCACTCCATACACCAATGCTGTATAACGGCTATATAAAGCCACCAGATAGTCAGCCTTCTTACTATCCCGGTATAAAGCAAGTAACTCTGCATCACTATATGTGTCAGCCGTATTTTTCACAATTAATGAATACTACACAAATATATACTTTTTATCCGTTCCCTCCCACCTGTAAAAAATGAAAAAGGATGATGGGGAAATCATAGAAAAACCATCAGAATCAGCTGGGCCAGAATAACCCGGACAAACATCGACAAAGGATAAACTGTTGCATAAGATACCGCAGGATTATCCCCCTCAACTGTTGCATTGACATAGTTTAAAGCCATGGGATTAGCCATACTTCCACACAACATGCCCGATAATGAACCGAAATCAATTTTCATTAGCTTCAAAGCTACAATAGCCACCAATAAAACCGGAATCACGGTGATAGCGAATCCTAATCCAACCCATAACAAACCTTCTGCCCGGAAAACAGTCTCAAAGAAATGGGCACCAGCATCCAATCCCAGACAAGCCAGATAAAGCGACAATCCCAAACCGCGTAACATCAGATTGGCACTCCTCGTGGTGTAAGTAATCATATGTAAACGGGGACCGAAAGCCCCCATCAATATTCCTACAATAATCGGTCCCCCTGCAATCCCAAGCTTCACCGGAAAACTGACACCGGGAAATGCAAACGGCACAGATCCCAGAGCCAATCCCAAAACCATCCCAACAAATACTGTAATCAGATTCGGCTCTTTCAAGCTGATTACCCGGTTCCCCAATACTTTTTCAACATTGGAAATAGCAGGAGCCTCTCCCACTACCGTAAGTTTATCCCCCAATTGCAGTACCAACTCAGGAGTCGCCAGCAACTCAACACCTGCCCGGTAGATACGGGTAATATTAATCCCGTAATGATTCCGTAAACGCAAAGAACCCAATCTTTTGCCATTGATTTCAGAACGGGTGATCACAATCCGCTGAGACACCAACTGACTGTCAATAGCATTCCAATCAATATCTTCCTTATTCCAATCGACATTTTCCTGTTCTCCGAAAAGCATTTTCAACAAATCTACCTCCGCTTCTGTCGTAATCACCAGTAAGCGGTCCCCTTCCTTCAACACCGTTTCAGAAGTCGGTATCGTCACCCTTCCCTCCCGCCACATCCGGGATATGACAAATTTATGAGTAGCCAGTTGGGCTACTTCCCGAACTGTCTTATCGTATATACCAGGATTACAAACCTGAAAACCAGCGATATACATATGCTTATTCTTTTGGTCTTCCGTCACATTATGCTGTGTCCGAAGCGGAAACAGCTTCCGGATCAATACCAATGCCAGAATAACTCCGACCACTCCCAAGGGATAAGCAACCGCACATCCCAAGGCCGGATCACCCGCACCCATATGCATTTGTATCAATGTCTGCTGAGCTGCCCCCAAAGCAGGTGTATTGGTAACCGCCCCACTCAGAATACCCACCATATCCGGTAGAGATACCCCGGTGATGATATGAAATCCAAGCGTCATTGCCGTTCCTGTAAATATAACCGCTAATGCCAATAAATTCAAGGTCATTCCTCCTTTACGGAAAGAACCGAAAAAACCGGGACCCACTTGCACACCAAGGGCATACACAAAAATTATCAACCCAAAACTCTCTGCATAATTCAACATAGCAGAATCTACAGTCAATCCGAAATGTCCGGCCAAAATACCTATAAAAAAAACAAAAGTCACTCCCAGAGAAATACCCCAGACTGTAATCTTTCCCAAAGCCAGACCGAGCGCTGAGATTAAAGAAAAAACAATGACTGCCTGTATAACACTATGTTCTATGAATATTTCGTTTAACCATTCCATCTTTATAATAGACTTTGAAAAGAAGGGACAAAATTAACACAAATATAGAGAAAAGATGCTTGTGCAAAGGTTAAAGAATCAATTATTTAACTTCAACTGAAAACGTTGACATGTTAAATAAAGTTGTAAAAGCCAATCTCTACATAAAAATGAAACTTTTTCCCCTACCTTTGCGTTTTGTGGATTAGATTATTTTTATCTGATTTACTTTAATATTCATCAAAAAGGAATTGCATGAGATTAAAAAGACGAGCGTTGATTGCTGTTAGTATGACATTGACAGGTTTATATTCCTGCTCCCGCCATACCACTATCCCCACTCAGTTGACATAC
>CAJMQA010000338.1 GCA_905215395.1 uncultured bacterium
AAAACGCTCTTTATTTTCCTCTACGTATTTTTTTATTGTTTCCATAAGTTAGGTGAATATTGAAAATAAAAAATTAAAATTCCAGGTGAACGGTATAAAGATAGTATTAAAATTCTCCATTTTCAATTTATTATTATACTTTTGTCGCAGAAAACCAGTAAGAAGTTGGTGCTAAAGCAGAATCCGAAACAATACCTTAATACATAAATATTTGAAACGGCTAAATTATGTCAGATCTTTCCGAAGTTAAGATTTTTTCCGGGGAAAACAGCAAATATATTGCTGAAAAGATTGCAAAATCTTTGAATTTAGACCTTGGTCAAAAGACTTTATTGCATTTCAGTGACGGAGAATTTGCAACAGCTTACGAAGAAACAGTCCGTGGAGACCATGTTTTTATCGTACAATCTACATTCCCGCCCAGTGATAATCTTATGGAACTATTAATGATGATTGATGCGGCCAAACGCGCATCTGCTTATAAAGTCATCGCAGTAATTCCATATTTTGGTTTTGCCCGCCAGGACCGCAAGGATCGTCCGCGTGTAGCCATCGGTGCTAAGTTAGTAGCCAATCTGCTCTGTGCAGCTGGCGTAGACCGCATCATGACAATGGATCTTCATGCTGATCAAATCCAGGGATTTTTTGATATCCCTGTAGATCATTTATATGGTTCTACAGTACTGGCTCCTTACATCCGTTCTTTAAAACTGGATAATCTGGCCATCGCCTCTCCGGATATTGGTGGCTCTAAACGTGCCAATTCATGGGCCAAATTTTTTGACTCCGGCTTGATCATTTGCCACAAAACCCGTGAAAGGCCGAATGAAATTGCCGACATGAAAGTGATCGGTGATGTTGAAGGCAAAAATATCGTCATTGTAGACGACATGATTGATACCGCCGGAACTATTTGCAAAGCCGCAGGTATATTGAAAGAAAAGGGAGCTAAAAGCGTACGTGCTGTAGCTATCCACGCTGTTCTTTCTGGAAAGGCTTATGAAAATATCGAAAATTCAGCTCTGGATGAAGTTGTCTTTACCGACTCTATTCCGTTGAAGCAAACAAGTCCGAAAATTAAGATTATTTCAGTTGCAGATATGTTTGCAGAAACCATCCGTAATGTAGTAGAACATCGTTCCATCAGCGATCATTTCATCATGTAAATTTTACCGGAAACGGTTAATGTATTTGAATAAAGCGAAGCAATGCTTCGCTTTATTTTTAGAATGAAATGAAACCTCCTGCCCGTTCTGCCGTTGTAAACAAAAAGTAATTAATCATGACACCTGAAAAAAAGAAACAGTTATTGGCGTTTCAGGTCAACGAAATAACTGAGCACCATATCTATAAACGACTTTCTCTTTTACAAAAGAAAGAGCACAATCGTCAGGTTTTAACCGAACTATCAGATGAAGAGCTCGGTCATTATCAAATGTTGGTAAAATATACAGGGAAAACACCCGGTCCGAACAAGCAAAGGATTTGGTTTTATGTGCTTATGGCCCGGCTGTTCGGTCTGACTTTCAGTCTGAAATTGATGGAAAGAGGGGAAGCTATGGCACAAAATGCTTACCGGGCCCACAAAAATATCAATGAACTTCAGAAGATGGCTAAAGAAGAAGAAATTCACGAGACAAAACTCATCAATCTGATCGATGAAGAAGGCCTAAATTACATGGGTTCAGTAGTACTCGGTCTGAATGATGCACTGGTCGAATTTACCGGAGCACTGGCAGGTTATACTTTTGCATTACAACATTCCAAACTCGTCGCTCTTACAGGAGCCATCACAGGAATTGCTGCAGCTCTTTCCATGGCAGCCTCTGAATACCTGTCCACAAGAACAGAAAATAACCCGCAAAAGAATGCCCTAAAAGCCGCTGTATATACAGGAATCGCCTATGTTATCACTGTAATGGTTCTGATTCTGCCTTTTGTATTATTATCCAATGTCTACTGGGGATTAAGCATATGCCTACTAGGAGCCCTTATCATCATCGCCGTATTCAATTACTATTACTCAGTAGTAAAAACTGAGAGTTTCAAACGACGGTTCTCTGAAATGGCCATCATCAGTATCGGCATAGCCTCCATCAGTTTTCTGATCGGTTATGCGTTGCGGGAAATTACGGGTATCGAACTATAGTCTTTTATTTTACAGGATACACCCAGGTCAGTTCTTTTCCGGGTTCACACACGATCCGGTTAAGAGCTACTTGTGCTTCCCTACGGGTTTCAAATCCTTCATAGGTCACCATGCTCATATTGTAAAAAGGCATTATCTTGGAGTCATATCCTTCATTCAACAATTTTGCATGCAGACGTTCTGCATTTGCAGGTACTTTAAAACAACCTGCCACTAAATAATAATTTGCACGTTTTACAATAGGCTTAGGTTCTTCCTTCTTTTGTACTACAGGTTCCGGCTTTGCCACTTCAACAACCTCAACTTTTTGTGTAGTAAGTACTTCCTGTTGTTTTTTCTTTTTGCAGGACGTCAGAGTCCCCAATAATGCCACAACGATCAAAATAATTGTTATTCTCATAGCGTGTAATTTAGTTCTTATTCTTAATACGCTCTACGGGGCTAAAGGTAATATTATAAAATAATTTTAACAAATCCGGATAGCTCAAATTCAATTTCTCCGGCGTATCAACAACAAACCGACAAAACAAATCAAACCATTCAGTAACAAAATTTCAAAGCCGAACTTATAACCTGCCAGCCATACTTCAGAATGACTATCAACAACATATGACAATACCGGTGAAACCAGACACACCCACGGCAAAAAACAAGATTTCACCTCATACTTTGTGGTCAATCCGAATGTGAATAGAGCCAATATAGGGCCATAAGTATATCCCACCGCCTTCAATACGGCATTCACAACACTACTGTTATTCAATTCACGGAATAAAATAATCACCAGACACATCATCAAAGAAAAAGCCAGATGCACCAAAATCCGTTTCCGTTTCTGTCCGTCCTCTCTGGGGTTAATTTTCAGAAAATCTATACTGAAAGAGGTAGTCAAAGCTGTCAGGGAAGAATCCACAGATGAATAAGCTGCTGCTGTAATCCCCAACAAAAAAAAACAAACCGGGCACCAAACCAAAGTAGTTCAGCGATAAAAAAGCAAACACTTCATCTGTTTTCTGTGGTAACCCTATTCCTCTGTTTGCCGCAAAAATATATAACAATGCCCCCAATGTCAGGAACAACAGGTTGGCACACAAGAACAAAAATGAAAACGAAAACATATTAGTCTGACAATCTTTCAAAGATCTGCAAGTCAGATTTTTTTGCATCATATTCTGATCCAGTCCGTTCAAGCAAACTGTAATAGCAATCCCGGCAAGGAATTGTTTAACGGCGTTGTGACCCGAACGCCAATCGAATTCAAAAGCTTCCGATAAAGAGCTTGTCCGGACGGTTTTCAGCATCTCACTGAAATCCAAACCCAGGGAACGACAAATAACCACTATAGTCAATACTACCGAAACCAGCATAAAAACAGTCTGGAGAGCATCGGTCCAGACTATTGTTTTTATTCCTCATCTGAAAGTATATATTATTTCCGGTGTTATAGTGATAAGAACCGTCGCTG
>CAJMQA010000339.1 GCA_905215395.1 uncultured bacterium
CTCAACCGACAGATTCTGTTACTGTTATTGAATCTGAGACGGTAGTCGTAACAATTGACAGTATTGCTCCTGATTCAGCAGCAACAACCCCTAAAAAAACTAAGTAAAGGTAAAAAGGAAAAGGTAAAAAGAGATAATTGCAGAATTAAAACTTTTTACCTTTTCTTTTTAGAGAATCATTTGCGGCATGAACTCAAAGCTGTTGTATTGAGGCCGCAGACGTTCAGTGTTATAGAATTTATTGATATCTACCAGTTTTTTAGTGCTGGTTACAATGTCTATGGGGGCATTATCATAACGTCCGTTTCTCAGGATCACCAGACGTCCGTGCATTTTTTGGGAGATCAGATCCAGGGCGAGGTTTCCGTAAGCCATAGGTACAATTGAATCCATGGCATCCGGATTTCCGCATCTGACCATGTAGCCCAGTTTCTGATTGATCACATTGATGGTTTCACCTTTGTTGAATTTAGGGGACAGATTCTTCAGTTCATTGGAAACATAATCTCCGATTCCTCCCAGTTTTTTGTGTCCGAACATATCGGTTTCGTTACTTTGAAACATCATTTGGCCGCCACTATATGAGGCACCTTCAGAAACAAGAACAACAGAATACTTGCTTGGATTGGTAAATCTGTCCTGGCAGAGCAATTCGGCCAGACGTTCGATATCAAACTGGTATTCCGGGATTACACAGCGGTTGGCGGCGCCGGCCAGGGTGGGCAGCATGGCTGAGAAACCGGCATAGCGTCCGAAGACTTCGAGGACCAGCAAGCGTTCATGTGAACCGGCACAGGTGCGCAGGTCATGGGTGAGCTCTATGGTACGGGTGATACAGGTGCTGAAGCCTATACAATAATCGGTACCCGGAACGTCGTTGTCCATAGTTTTTGGGATGGCCACTACCTTTACACCTTCCTGGCTTAATCTGACGGCATAGCTCAGGGTATCGTCTCCTCCGATGGGAATTAAGTAATCGATGCCGATAAATTCCAGATTTTTGAGAACTTCCGGGGTTAAATCATTGATCTCTGCGGTGTATTTATCTTTTAAATGATCAGGCACTGCGTTTTTCGGAACATGCGAAGCCCGGGTACGTGAGGTGTGCAGGAATGTTCCTCCGGTACGTCCGGCTTTGTTGACGATTTCTTCCGTTAATTCAAAGTAATTGCATGAATTGTCTGCTTTTTTGTCACGGACTACGTCTACCAATCCTTTCCAGCCCCGACGGATTCCGATTACTTTATAACCTTCCCTCAAAGCGCGGATCGTTACGGCTCTGATAGCGGGATTTAAACCCGGAACATCTCCTCCTCCGGTCAAAATGCCGATAATTCCTTTTGATTTTTGATTCATAGTAGTAAAAATTAATGTTAGTAAATTCGTAGCTAAAAATGAGAAAATATATCCTGAATTGCAAAAAAAATGTTCAGGAAGTGACTATATTTGTCTGTTTTTTTAGAACGGTTTCTATTAGGATTAGTTTATATTTGATCATGAATAATTTTGTTGATTTCTGGACTGCTTTGGGCTGTAACGGGTATTTATTAGTGCTGTTGATTGTCCTGTTTCTTTGCCATGTCGTTATCCTGACTGGCCGGGGACTGATTTTGGTATCGAAACGGAAACAGCCATTGGCGGAAAATCAGGAGGGAGTATCTGTCATTATTACTTGTTCCAACAGGGCAGAGTTATTGAAAGAAAACCTGGAAGCATTCCTGAAACAGGACTACCCGCAATTCGAGGTAATTGTCGTGGACGAATGTTCAGAAGATGAGACAAACGATGTCTTATCCGATTTACAACAGATTTATCCGCATCTGAAAACCTCCAGAATCTTTCCGGGTACAAAATTCAGAAGAACCAAAAAAATTGCTATCAATATCGGGGTATTGGCTGCCCAGTATGATATTTTGTTGTTTTCGGAAATTAATTGTGTTCCTGAATCTCCGAACTGGATCCGTTCGATGAGTGCCTGTTTTACGCCTGAAACAGCAGTCGTGATCGGGTATTCCAATTATGGTGTGAAAGACGAAGTGTTAAGTATTCCTCGTTTTTTCCGTTTTTTGTGGTTTTGGAAAACCTTTGTGTTGATAAAACGTAAACTATTCGTTAATGGTAACGGAACTAATATGGGCTACCGGAGGAAATATTATCTGGAGGAGAGAGGGTATACTGGTAATACCCAGGAATATATTGGTTTTGATACAGACATGGTTAAGAAAATTTCAAGAAAAGGACAGGTGAGAGTTGTGAAGGAACCGGATACCCGTATGATCATTAAAGATGATAGTCTGAAAGACTGGAAAGATGATTATTCCTATTATTTTGCAACAAAACGCAGATGGCCTTCGTATATCCGGGTGTTAAGCAATGCAGATTTCGTGTTGGAAAGTGCATTTTATTTGTTATCATTTTATTTTATATTTTTAGGGGTGTTGCATAAATATGTGGCAATGCTAGTAATATTAACATTTTTAATGGATTTTGTAGTAATAAATATTTGTTTAAAACATCTGCAACAAAAGAAATTATTCTTAACTTCGTTCACTGTAAATACCTTAGGTTTTTTATATAAATGGTATTATAATATTTACTCAATATTTACTGCTAAAAAATGGAGATAGTTAATAATTTATCTGAGAAGGCCTTATACGACTATAAGATAGTTCGGAATGCGATTGCCGGAGACGAGAAAGCTTACGGAGAGCTTTTTAAGAGATATAAGGATTCAGTGTATTTCATGATCCTGAAGATGGTGAATAACCGGACGGATGCTGAAGATTTAATGTTTGAGGCATTTGAAAAAGCCTTTACAAGTTTGAATTATTATTCTCCGCAGTTTGCATTCAGTACCTGGTTATTTAAAATCGCATCTAACAATACAATCGACTTTATCCGAAAGAGGAAAGCGCAGATGGTATCTTTGGATTACGATGGTATTAATCCGGAGGACCGCGGCTATATAAACAGTATTCCGGCAGACGTACGTACTCCTGATGAAGAGGCGATCCGGCAGCAGAGAGCTGATTTTATGCGGGAAAAAGTTGCTTTGTTAAAAGGCAGATACCGCAGACTGATTGAATTACGTTATTTTGATGAATTTTCATATGAAGAAATAGCTGATACTTTGGCTATTCCTCTGGGAACGGTAAAAGCACAACTGTTCCGTGCTCGTGAATTACTCCTGAACATTCTGCAACATACAGAAATTGCGAAGGAAAATGGTAAGAATTAGTTTTATCATTTTCCTGGTTCTGGGATTTTCCTGCCATCTTTGGGGGCAGCGTCTCAATGTGGCTGATACGGTTTTATTTTCAGGTGTGGTCATAAATACCGAAGATTCGCAGACCTTGCCCAATGTAACTTGTCGTTACGGACAGCAGAAAGCGACATTATCAGATGAAATGGGACGTTTTTGGATCCGTACGTTTCGTGGTGATACAGTACGTTTTACCTATGTAGGATTTAAAACCTGTGTGGTGGTGATTCCCGATTCTCTCTATGAGAAGGAGTATATGATAGGAGTTTTTATGAGTCCCGATACCCTGATGTTGTCCGAAGCACT
>CAJMQA010000340.1 GCA_905215395.1 uncultured bacterium
TAATTTTAAAGATGGAAGAAGTATCAAAACAAAGGGTATTGGACGAACGGTATTTGAAAATGGCCCGTATCTGGTCGGAAAATTCGTATTGTAAACGCCGGCAGGTAGGAGCTTTGATCGTAAAAGATAAATCGATCATTTCAGATGGTTATAATGGTACCCCTTCCGGTTTTGAAAATTTGTGTGAAGATGAGAACGACCGGACGAAGCCTTACGTATTACATGCTGAGGCGAATGCCATTACAAAGGTGGCAAAGTCCAGCAACAGTAGTGAAGGCGCAACGCTTTACGTAACAGCTTCACCTTGTATTGAGTGTGCAAAGCTGATCATTCAGGCAGGTATCGTTAGGGTTGTTTATTCAGAAATGTATCGCTGTAGTGATGGGATTGAGTTGTTGCAAAAAGCTGGTATTCAGGTAGATTTAGTAGAATTTTGACATATGATATTATGTATAACAACAAATTGAAAGCAATTATTCTGCCAGTGGTAATCGCCTTGGCAATAGTATTGGGAATGGTTATCAATTCTTATATGCGTCCTCAGGAATTTGCTTCTAAAGGAAGGGAAGTCTATATGCCTCAGGGAAGTAAACTGGATGTAATTTTGAATATGATCAATTATTCTTATGTAGATACAGTGGATATCAATGAGATTGAAGAAAATGCTATTCCTTTGATTATTCAAGATCTGGATCCGCATACCGTTTATATACCGGCAAAAGATATGCAGAGGGTGAATGAAGAAATGGTCGGGAACTTTGGTGGAATAGGGGTACAGTTTTACAAATATCTGGATACGGTGACTGTTGTAAAAGTAGTACCCGGTGGGCCTTCAGAAACTGCCGGATTGCTTGATGGAGACCGGATTGTGAAGGTAAATGATTCTATTGTGGCTGGCCGGAAAATGGATACTGACAAGATCATGAAGCTGATGAGGGGAGAAATCGGTACTAAGGTTGATCTGACCATTGTCAGGCGGGGAGCAAGAGAACCGATAAATAAAAAAGTTACCCGGGGAAGTATACCGATCAAAAGTGTCGATATTGCTTATATGGTAGATGATACAACTGGTTTTGTCAAGGTGAAAACCTTTGGTATGAATACTTATGATGAGTTTATGGCTTCTTTGGATAAACTAGGATCCATGGGAATGAAGCGCTTGATTGTGGACTTGAGGGATAATGAAGGAGGAATACTTCCGATTGCTATCCGGATGATCAATGAATTTTTACCGGAAGGAAAACTGATCCTTTATACTCAGGGAAAAGCTTCGCCTCGTATGGATTATAACTCTAACGGAAAAGGAAAATACCAGAATCTGCCACTGACAGTACTGATTAATGAACGAAGTGCTTCTGCCAGTGAAATTTTTGCCGGGGCAATTCAGGATAATGACCGGGGTAATATCATCGGGCGCCGTTCTTTTGGTAAAGGATTGGTACAGGAGCAACGGCCTTTGTCGGATGGTTCTGCATTGCGTTTGACTGTGGCCCGTTATTATATCCCTTCCGGACGTTCTATACAAAAACCTTATGATGAGGGGAAAGAAAAATATTATTCGGACATTTATCAACGTCTCTTACATGGCGAATTTTCTGAAAAAGACAGTATTCATTTTGATGAAAAATTGAAATTTCAGACTGTGGGAGGGCGTACTGTATACGGTGGTGGCGGAGTGATGCCCGATGTATTTGTGCCGGAGGATACTTCAGGCTTTTCGAATTATCTAGTGGATGTAAGTCTGAAACGTCAATTGCTTTACGAGTTTACGTTTGATTTTATGGATCGCCACCGGGAACAGATGAGAAATCTGAAAGACGATAGGCAGATTTTGAAATATCTGAGCAAATTCGATCTTGTGAACGAGATGGCTGATTATGCTGCTAAATATGGACTGAAGCGCGATCCCAAAGGGATTCGCGATTCCTATCAGGTTCTGGATAATAATATCAAATCGTTTATAGGACGTCATGTCCTGGATGATGATGGTTTCTATCCCATCTATTACCGGAATGACAAAACGATCAAGAAGGCTATCGAAGAACAGGGAAAAGTGGTTCAACATTAAATAAAACAGAATCCGGGTTTTAAACGTCAAAAAGAGCTGGTAAAGCCTTTTTGACGTTTTCATTTTCATTTCAAAATCATGGCAAAGCGGAAAAAGTACAAGACGAATGTATTGAAATGGCTGCTCGTCGGGATCATCCTGCTACTGATCGGGTGGTTTTTGTATGCCTGGTTTGTGCCGGGTCACAAACAATTGACCGCTTCGCCTGTTTCCGGCATGGCTCAGTCTGCAGTTTCAGAACCGGACAGTAAAACTCCGGAAGATGAGGATTACCTGCCTGAAAGTACCGGAGAACTGGTCAGGCATGCTTATTATACCCTGAGCTTTAACTGTGGACACAAACAGGCGAATTGGGTATACTATCGGCTGAGTTCGGAAAATGTGACAAAGGAATCCGGACGGACAGATAACTTCCGGGAAGATCCTTTGGTGGTCTCCGGATCTGCGAAGCCTTCCGATTATACAAAAAGCGGATATGATCGCGGCCACCTTTGTCCGGCTGCTGATATGACGCAATCTGCTGAGGCTATGAGTGAAACGTTTTATATGTCGAATATGTCGCCTCAGGTTCCGGCATTTAACCGGGGAATCTGGAAAAGACTGGAGGAGCAGGTCCGGAAATGGGGAAGTAAAGAGCAGATTTATGTAATTACGGGACCCGTATTTAAAGATGTAAAAGGAAAAATAGGGAACAGCCGGGTGACTGTCCCCGGATTTTTTTATAAAGTCATCTATTCTCCTTCGCGCCGGCAAATGATCGGTTTTATACTTCCCAATAGAAAGGAAAAAGGGCGGATACCGGATTATGTCGTCTCAGTCGACTCAGTAGAGAGTCTGACCGGTATAGATTTCTTTCCGCAATTACCGGATTCACTGGAAAACAGGCTGGAAGCCCATTCCGATTATCGCTATTGGGAATAAACTATTTCAGCAGTTCATCAATCACCCCGCACATCTCTTCGAACTCTTCGGTATCATAGAGACGGGTCATGAAAGCGATATTCCCTTTTTTGTCGATAATGATATTCCTTGTAACTCCTGCTCCCTGTGCTGCAAAAGAGTAAAACGATTTCCCTTCCGGATCGAGTGTCAGGGGATAGGTGATTTCCATATCCTGAGCAAATTTTATGGTTTCTTTTTTACCTTCTTTCAGGTCGATTCCGATCAGGGCAAAATCAGGATTGTCTTTGTGTTTGAGCCAGATATCCTTCTCGATGAAAGGCATTTCTTGCCGGCATACTCCGCACCAGCTGGCCGTGAACTGGAGCATAACAATTTTACCTTTAAGATCGGAAAGTTTCTTTTGAGTCCCGTCCGTGTAAATGATGTCGATATCGGGGGCTTTGTCGCCGACTTTAACAATATAACCCCTGTTGTCTCCCTGTGCTTTGCTGTTCAAGCTAATCAGCAGGATTGATAATGCGAATAAAATGTATTTCATTGTGGTATAATTTCCTGCAATAGTAGAAAATATTTTTTGAATTTTACCTTT
>CAJMQA010000341.1 GCA_905215395.1 uncultured bacterium
GTTTTATCCGGCAATGGAGAAATCAAAGTGGGGAATAGCCTATGGATATACGAAGCTGATCGAAAAA
The DNA here is from genome assembly GCA_905215395.1 of uncultured bacterium. Taxonomy (GTDB): domain Bacteria; phylum Bacteroidota; class Bacteroidia; order Bacteroidales; family Marinifilaceae; genus Odoribacter. The sequence continues at coordinate 68 of CAJMQA010000341.1, forward strand.
TTTTCATACATGATGCTACACCAGAAAGAATTCGAGAATATAAAAATGCCACACATGCTTCAAATCTGGAAGGAATATCTATTTATTATAATAATTCGCCAAGCACGAAAGGAGGACAAGACAGCAACTCTGAAATACTTAAAGAGATAACCGAATATGGTAATAAGCGTAAATATTCCTGGGCTTTAGAAGTTCTTCGAAGAGAAGTCAAAGAAGGGAACCAGGTTTATAAAGTAAGATACCTGGCTCACGTGGATATAACCCCAATGATCCATTGACATATTCCTACAGAAATAATTTTATTTCTTATGATGCTATAGTCAGGCCGACCTGCAGATATTAACTTCAAACAGTTAAATAAGAAATTTTGTCTGTCATTCCAAATAAAATTTGGAATGACAATTTTTCCTCACTAACATTTAATATTAAAAAATGAAATACTTTATCATCTCTTTATTTTTACTTCTAAACCTGTCTGCGTATACTCAAAAGCACGAAATTGGGATAGGGGGAGGATGGATACAAGGTTACCCTGAAGGGAAAAAAAACAGTAATATCATTTATGGCGGATGGAATGCCGGAGCTTATTACCAATATACCCCATCCCAATGGATAGGGATTCAGAGCGGATTATATTTTGAACGGCAAAATCCGAAATATGACAATCATTGCCTGATACCCATAAAAGCAATTGTTTTCCCAAAATTCCGTTTTAGTTTGATCGGAGGCGTTTACATGAGGAATATGTTAAATTCCTACCTGTTTTCAGATTCATACGACGCTGCTGTCCATAAAAAACTTTACGTAAATTTCCCAACCAAACCAGCCTGGGGATACGAACTAGGAGCCAAATGGAATATGAAATACTGCCGGCTGATCCTATCTTATCGCCAGGATTTTTCTTCATGGGTATATAGCAAAGACATACGTTATATCCGCCTATACTCATGGTACACTGAATTTACACCGAAAAGGAACACCTTTAGCCTGGAGGTAGAAATACCATTATGGCGTAACAAACCATGAAATTAAAAAAAATATATCAACTCTTTGGCTGGACTCTGTTACTGGGAAGCTGCCAATCGACGGTTATACTGAATACTGGCAACACCACCCCCTTATTGGTTCTCAATAGTATTCTTGAAGGGGATTGTGACAGTCTCCGGGTACAATTGTCATTGACTCAACCCATCAATGACACAAACGTTTTTACCTGGATTACCGATGCCGGAATTCAGATATTTGAAAACGGAGAAAAAATTGCCGATGCCGAACCGGATGCTTCCGGTTGGTATGTCGCTTTCCACAAAGTAAAACCAAACGCAACCTACCGAATTGAAGCAGAGACCGCCGAATATGGAAAGGTCTGGGGAGAAACACACGTTCCGGACGTAATCTCCAATGGCCGGCTGGATATCGATTCGATAGAAGCCCATAAAGGAAGATATAAAATCAGTTACTCCTGGACGGATCATCCGGAAGAACGCAATTTCTACTGGCTTGGAATGATGAATTCTAAGCAAAATAGTATACGAATGTATCTCACCTACCTTTACACAGATAGTCCTCTACCCGATCCTTTTAACCGTTTTTTTGACGATTCTTTTCGTATCCCATATGGTTATGAACATTATATCAGAATAGACGACCTGGGTTTGTCCGGTAAAGAATTACATCTTATAGCGTATGACTACTCAGGCAACTACGGCAATATGCGGAAAGCCTTTTTATTAAGTGTAGACTCCAATTACGATGCTTATATAAAGTCTACTTTAATCAATATAAACAACAATTTTATAACGGACGATATCTTTCTATTTTACGAACCTGCCTACACCCACTCGAACATTCATGGAGGAGTAGGACTAGTTGCATCCTGTACCCATATAGAAAAAATTCTGATTACTCCGGAGCCCTATGAAGAACCTTATCCTGTACTTACTGATATTGCTAACAACCGTCCTTGAAGGAAAAGCGCAATCGCACTTTACAATCAGTGGTTTTGTGGAAGATATCAATACTCATGAACGATTGAGCAATGCAACCCTTTTCGAAAAGATAAGCGGAAAAGGAGTCATTTGTAACAATTATGGCTTTTACAGCTTTACCTTACCCAAAGGCAATTATGTATTACAGGCCGACCATGTTGGTTATGCTCCTGCCTTCCTGTCTGTTCAATTGACTTCCGACACGATCATTCATATCCGCCTGGCTTCTTCCGGACTATTGGATGAAGTGATCGTATCCGGAACCTCTCCTTTCGTCCGTTCAGCCCAAACAGGAAAACACATTTTATCTCTCGATCAAATCAAAGCCATGCCTTCCATTTTGGGAGAATCGGATGTTCTCAAAGCTTTACAGAACCTTCCAGGAGTAAATTCCGGAGCTGAGGGAATGTCCAGATTCAGTGTCAGAGGCGGAAGTCCCGAACAAACCCAGATTTTACTCGACGGCGTTCCCGTATATAATGTCAACCATTGTTTCGGTTACTTTTCTGCTTTTAACGGAGAAGCCCTGAAAGAACTGACCCTTTATAAAAGTGGAATACCGGCACGTTACGGAGGTCGCCTGTCTTCGGTATTGGATATTACGATGAAAGAAGGAAATAGCCAGAATTTCTCAGGCGACTTCTCCCTAAGTCCTATCGCCGGAACCCTGACTTTACAAGGCCCTGTTAAAAAGGACAAAATCTCCTATCTGATATCGGGTCGTTACACCTGGGCCAATGCTCTGTTTTATTTAGGACAAAAACTGACCCAGGCTGAACAAATTGTAGGCTACGGTTTCTATGACCTAAATGCAAAAATAAACTGGAAGATAAATCCGGCCAATCATGTATTCCTGAGTTTTTACAGCAGTAACGACAGATATTACGTACAATTTCCCAATCAAGGCCAAAAAGATAAATCCCAACAGGACTGGACCAACCTCAGTTTATCAGCACGCTGGTATCATATCATCAATCCTCATTTATTTCTAAATACTCAAATTTATTACAGTAGTTTCCGGAACATTCAGAAAAACCGGAATTATTCATCCCAGGACAAACGCAACTACCATACCGAAGCTTATTCTGAATTGGAAGAAATCAGCGGGAAAGGGAATTTTGAATATATACCCACAGACAAGCACCATTTACGCTTCGGGTTCGCCATCAGCAGAAAACATTTTGCACCACAAGTATCTTTTAGGGGACTCAGTCCGGAAATTCCTGCGGCATCGGCCCATGAAAATTCTGGTCAGTTAGAATTATATATAGAGAACGACTGGGAAATCAGCCAACACTGGCAAATGAATACAGGCCTCCGAAGTAGTGGATTATTCACAAGCAAACAGCAGTATTATTCTCTGGAACCACGTTTCGCCTTAACTTTTCTACTGAACATCAACAGTTCTATAAAGTTGTCCTTCACGCCTATGCAACAAAAATTACACATGCTCCGCCACACGACGCTCTTTGGGTCC